>NZ_JBDUCX010000158.1:0-15421 GCF_040003245.1 Chthoniobacter sp. | reverse complement strand
AGGCGGTCGCCCGCGAGGCGTTGCACTTCGATCCGAATCTGCGGCTGCTGGTCGGTGGGAAACGCATCGATAATGCGGTCCACGGTGCGCGCGGCGCCGGTCGTATGGAGCGTGGAAAAAACGAGGTGGCCCGTTTCGGCGGCGGTAATCGCCGTCTCCATGGTCTCCAGATCGCGCATTTCGCCCACCAGAACGACATTCGGATCCTGCCGGAGGGCCCGCCGCAATCCCTCGGCAAAACTGGGCACATCCACGCCCACTTCGCGCTGGTTCACGATGCCGAGTTTGTGCGGGTGATAGTACTCGATTGGATCCTCAATCGTCATGATGTGGCCTGCACTCCGGGTGTTGATGATATCGAGCATCGAGGCCAGCGTGGTCGTCTTGCCCGAGCCGGTCGGCCCGGTGACCAGGATCAACCCACGCGGCAAAAAGAGCAGTTCCTCCACCGACTTGGGCAGGCCGATTTCGTCCAGCGTGAGCATCTTTTTCGGGATGGTCCGCAGGGCCATGCCGAGATGGCCCTTCTGCCGGTAGACACTGCCGCGAAACCGATCGTTTCCCCGGAAGGAAAAGGCAAAGTCGACGCTCCCCTCCTCGGTCACGCGTTGCAGGTTGGCCTCGCTCGTGACTGCCCGGGCCAGCGCCTCGGTATCCTCGGGGGCCAGTGGCGGGAGCTGGAGTTTGACCAGTTTGCCGTTGATGCGCAGCGCCGGCGGAGCGCCCACCGCGAGGTGCAAATCCGAAGCTCCCTCATCCACGACCAGCCGCAGAAGATCTTCCATCGGCACCAGCTTCACCGGCACGGGCGGCGGCGGCGGCTCCGCCGGGGAGGGCTTGCGGGATTCAAAAAGAGCCATGTGATGGTGGCGGCGGTGTTTAGTTGGCGTCGGACATAGTCGCGCCGATGACTTCTTCCGCACTGGTCAGGCCGGAAAGAACTTTGCGGATGCCGTCTTCGCGCAACGTGCGCATCCCCATCTCCCGCGCGCGTTTGCGCAGTTCGATGGTCGAAGCCTTCTCGTTGATCATATGCCGCACGTCATCGTCGATCTCGAAGATCTCGAAGATGCCCATCCGGCCCTTGTAGCCGAGGTGCTTGCACTTGTCGCAGCCGACACCCTTCATGATCGTCGCGTCCTCGAGTTGCGTGGCATCGAGACCCAGCGATTGAATTTCCGCCTCGGTGAGTTCGTAGGGCGCCTTGCAATTCTGGCAAAGCTTGCGCACCAGCCGCTGCGCCATGATCGCGCGCACCGCCGAGGAAACGAGGAACGGCTGCACCCCGATGTCCACCAGACGGGCCACGGCGCTCGGGGCGTCGTTCGTGTGCAGCGTGGAAAAGACGAGGTGACCGGTGAGCGAAGCGTTGATGGCGATGTTCGCCGTCTCAAGGTCACGAATTTCACCGATCATGATGATGTTCGGCGCCTGGCGGAGCATGGAGCGCAGCGCCGCGGGGAAGGTCATGCCGATGTCCGCATTGACCTGCACCTGGTTGATGCCGGACATCTGGTATTCCACCGGGTCCTCGACGGTGATCAGCTTCTTGTCCGGCTTGTTGATGTAGTGCAGGCAGCCGTAGAGCGTCGTGGTTTTGCCCGAGCCGGTCGGCCCGGTGACCAGCAGGATGCCATCGGGCAACATCAGGAGCCGCTCGAAAATCTCCTGGTCGTCCGAGAGGAAGCCCAACTGCGGCAAACCGAGACTGAGCGAACTCTTGTCGAGAATACGCATGACGACGCTCTCCCCGTGGTTCGTCGGGATGGTCGAGACGCGCAAATCGATCTGCTTGCCTTTGCCCATCTTCACCTGGATGCGCCCGTCCTGCGGCAACCGCTTCTCGGCGATCGACATCGACCCCGTCATGATCTTCAGGCGCGAGATGATGGCCGTTTGCAGCTTCTTCGGCGGGTTCTGCATTTCGTGCAGCACACCGTCGATGCGGAACCGCACCCGAAAGCGCTTCTCCAGCGGCTCGAGGTGGATATCCGAGGCGCGCATGTTGTAAGCCTCGATCAGCATCATCGACACCATCTTGATGATCGGGGCGTCAGCCGTGTCGCCTTCCGCGGTGCTGGAGCCGCCCTCACCGCTGATCTCGATATCGGTGCCCAGCGAAGCGGCCAGTTCGTCCGCCGCTTCATCCGCCGTGCCGTAGTATTTGCGATAGGCGGCGGCAATCGCCTCGGGCGTCGCGCAGACAAATTCCAGGTCCCGCTGCAGCATGTGGTGCAGCGAGTCGAACGTATCGAAGTTCAGCGGGTCGCCGACGGCGATCATCAGGCCGGTTTCCGATTCCACCAGCGGGACCACCTTGAAGCGCTTCGCCACTTCCCGCGGCACCATGCTGATCACTTCATCGCTCACCGATAGCGCCGACAAATCCACAAAATCCATCGCCGCGTGCGCCGCCAGCGCCCGGGTGACGTCTTCCTGGCTGACAATGCCCTGCCGGATCAGCGCCTCCACCACGGTTTCCTCGCCCACCTTCTCCGTGCGGGCGCGTTCCAATTGGGATTTCGTGATGAGACTCGTCTCGAGGAGAATCTCAATAATGTAGTCGTCGTTCTGGGCCACGGGGAGGATTGGGAGGATTTACAAAGGGGAAAGCTATGGAAAGCAGCAAAAATCAGCGTCGGACACCCGTCGCCTTATCTCTCTGAGGTAAGTAATGGAGGCTTTTGGGGGAGTCAAAATACTTAGCAAAAAATCGCGCGAAATGCTGAAAATACCGGCCTCGGAGGGGTGATTGCCGGTTTTATCAATCCGTCACCGCGCCTTGGCTGGCGGTGCTCACCTGCTTCGCATACTTGGCCAAAACGCCGCGGGTATACGGCGGCTTGGGCGCTTTCCATTTCGCCAGGCGGGCTTCGAGATCGGCCTTCGGGATATCCAGTGTCAGGACATGCTTCACCGCATCGATCGTGATGATGTCGCCGTTCTTGATCACCGCCAGCGGGCCGCCGAGCGCCGCCTCGGGCGTGATGTGGCCGACCACGAAACCGTGCGAGCCGCCGCTGAAGCGGCCATCGGTGATCAAGGCCACCTCTTTGCCGAGCCCCTTGCCCATGACCGCGCTGGTCGGCGAAAGCATTTCGCGCATGCCGGGGCCACCCACCGGGCCCTCGTGTCGAATTACGATCACATGCCCCTTCTTCACGCGCCCGTCGAGGATCGCCGCGAGCGCATCCTGCTCGTTTTCAAAGACGATCGCCTTGCCGGAGAAGGTGAGGCCCTCTTTGCCGCTGATCTTCGCCACCGCGCCGCCGGGGGCGAGATTGCCGTAGAGCACCACGAGGTGGCTGTCCTTTTTGATCGGGTTGTCAAAGCCGCGCACGATGTCCTGGCCTTTCGGATACGGTTTCACGCGCCGGAGATTTTCCGCCATCGTCTTGCCGGTCACCGTCAGGCAGTCGCCGTGCAAGAGCTTTTCCTCGAGCAACATCTTCATCAGCGGGGTCTGGCCGCCGATGGCCACCAGTTCGCTCATGAGATAACGGCCGCTCGGCTTGAGATCGGCCAGCACCGGCACCTTGCGGCCGATGCGGGTAAAATCATCGAGCTTGAGGCCCACATTGGCCGCATGGGCCATGGCCAGGAGATGCAGCACCGCATTGGTCGAACCGCCGAGCGCGATGACGACGGTGATCGCGTTCTCGAACGCCTCCTTCGTCATGATGTCCAGGGGGCGAATGCCGGCCTTGATCAGCTCGATCACCGCTCCGCCCGCCGCCCGCGCGTCCGCGGCTTTGGCTGGGGAAACGGCATTCTGCGCCGAGCTGTTCGGCAGCGACATGCCAAGCGCCTCGATCGCGCTGGCCATGGTGTTCGCCGTGTACATGCCCCCGCAAGAGCCCGCTCCCGGGATGGCCTGCTCCTCGATGAGCGCCAGTTCGCGGTCGTCGAGCTGCTGGTTGGCGTGCGCGCCGACCGCTTCGAAACAGCTCACGATATCCAGGTTCCGGCCGGCAAATTGTTCGCGCCGGTCCTTGCGCAGTCGCTTCTCGGCCAGCACGCCGGTAATGCAGCCCGGCAAAATGGTGCCGCCATAGACGAACACACTCGGCCGGTTCATCCGCGCCATCGCGATCAGGCAGCCCGGCATGTTCTTGTCGCAACCGCCGATCGCCACCAGGCCGTCAAAGCCTTCGCAACCCATCACCGTCTCGATGGAATCCGCGATCACCTCGCGCGAGACGAGCGAGTACTTCATGCCTTCCGTGCCCATGGAAATACCGTCGGAAATCGTGATCGTGCCGAAAATCACCGCCTTGCCGCCGGCGGCATTGGTGCCCGCTTCGGCCTGCCGCGCCAGTTGATCGATGTGCATGTTGCACGGCGTCACCATCGACCACGTACTCGCGATGCCGACCTGCGACTTCTTGAAATCCTCCCGCGCAAACCCCACCGCGTGCAGCATCGCCCGGCTGGCCGCGCGCTCGTAGCCGTCGACCACCAGCTTGGAATGTTCGCGGTGCAGGCTGGCGCCGTTCTTGGCAGCGGCTTTTTTCGACGGGGCTTTGACAGGGGTGCTCATAAAGACAAGGGGCGAGGAGCCTAGACGCGAGGGGCGGCGCTTGGCAAGGGAGAGCGCTGGAATCGTCTCCTGTGAAGTAATGGTCGCTCCAGACGTCAGTGCTGGAGCAGCCACCCCACCGCGTCGCCGTTGCCTTCCTCCGACCATCAACTCTCCGTGCTACTATACAAACGACGGTGATCGGTATACACTCAAGACATCTGAAACCGAAAGTCAGAGCTATGGAACTCAACTTCGACGTCCATGAAGAAGATGGAATGCTGGTCGCAGTCTGCAAAGACCCCGACATGGCCACTCATGGCCGCACCCTCGAGGAGCTCATCCCAATGGTGAAAGAGCTGATCCAATGCCATTTCGATGAGGGAGATGAGCGGCAAAAGGCAAGGGCTCGCCTTCATTTTCACGAAGAATCCGCTCTCGCCTATACCTGAACCTGACCAGTGAAAATCCCGCGAGACTGGTCCGGAGCGGACATGGTCCGTGCGCTGAAGAAGTTGGGGTTCTTGCAAGACCGTCAGGTCGGAAGTCATGTCCGTATGGTGAAAGGTGCGCATCGGGCCACGGTGCCGATGCATACGCCGATTCCCACCGGCACGTTTCAATCGATCCTCAAGCAAGCCGGCATTACCTTGGAGGAGCTATTGAACGCGTGATGTGGCTGAAACGCACGCCACGTCAATGTTCAAGCAGCCACCCCACCGGATCGCTGTTCTCCTTTCCTTCCCCCAGGACCAGCACCTGTTTCGTGTAAACTCGGGCCAGGGCGAGCGCGCCGCCGATATCGCCATACTTGGCCGCGCCCGGCAGGAAATCGGGTGATTGCAGATCCAGCACTTTGCCAAAACGAAATCCTCCGGTGTTGATCACCGCCTTGTCGATGCTGTCGGTAAACACGGCCAGCGCCGCGGCCGCCAACGGGCCAGTGCCATCGAGGGCGACGACACTGCGTCCCGTCGGTTCTTTCGAGTGGCTCAGGCCTGCGAGAAGATCGCACACATCCGCTGCCCGCTGCGCAAAAAGCGCCCGGTTGTAGCCGAAGGTGAAGCAGGCGGCCTCCCGCGGGTTTTGCACCCGGCGCGTTTGGGTGATCGTCTTCCCGTCGGGCAAAAACTCGCCTTGCTCAAATAAATCGGCGCCCACGACCTTGTAGCCGGCCTCAAGCAACCGGCAGACCTCCGGGCGCAATTCGGTCCCTTCGGAAAAAAGCCCCGCCTTGCCGCGCTCGCTCAGCCACAAAACCACGCGGCCATTGCCCTTGGGCGGATCGATCCCGAGCACCGGCAATTTCGATCCATCCTTGGGTTGCATCATCCAGACGAACGCCAAATACGATTTCCCCTGCCCGCTGACGGCCACCTTTTTCATCTGCCCGGCCCCCGTGTCGTCGACATTCCGCTCCGTCCAGCCAATGATCGTCTTCCAGGCCGGCCGGGCAATTTTCTCAAAGACCTCGGGAGCTTTCACGAGTTGGCTCCGGGCGTCGTCGTCCCACCAGCGGAGCAGCTTGCGCTCGAAATCATCGCCTTTCGGGGGCTGAGGGTGCTGCTCGTCCCAAACCGTCATTTGCTCACGCGGGAGCACCGGGTGCTCCTGCTCCTTGAGCTTTTCCGGTGACAGGCCGAGATGAAAGTGCTCGTTGAACCAGCCGTAGATATGCTCGCGGCTCACGATGTTGTAGTTGTGGCCGAAATTGAGGTGCGCCCAGAGCGCCACGTTCTGCGGCGCGCCCATCAGCGCGTAGTGCTTTTGCAATTCCGGGAAGCCCTTCGTCTCCAGCTCCTTGGTCCAGTCGTTCGCCGCCGTCATGCCGAGCGGCTTGGGTGCAAAGGTCGCGACAAGCTCGATGTTGCCCGTGCCTACGCGCAGCAGGCTCGCGTTCTCACACGTACAGCCGCCCTGCATCGCCGTGCTGGGCATAACGGCCGGACATTCCACCGTCACCCGCGGATCGACCACGCTCAGCAGCAACGTCTGGGTGCCGCCGCCACTGGCCCCGGTGCAGCCGATCCGGGACGCATCCACATCGGGCAGCGTGGTGAGGAAATCGATGATCCGGATCGAATTCCACGTTTGCAAACCGGCGATGCTTTGCACGCGCGTTTCCGCCTGCGGGCTGAACAGGCCCCAGTTTTCCACGGTGTTCATCTCGGGCCGCTGCTTGGCAAAGCCATGCGCCAATTCGCGGCTGATCTGTAGCGAATCCGAATTCCCCAGCATGTCGTAGACGAAGGCCACGATGCCCATGCGCGCGAGCTGGATGCCGAGCGACTGGAACATGCTGCGCCCGCTTTCCAGGAACCGTTCGCCGCCGCTCTCCAGCTCCTTCTTCATCTCCGCGTCGCCGCGGACAATAAATCGCGCATCCGTCCAATGCCCGTGCGGACAAAGCACCGCCGGGTGCTTCCCCTCCACGCGCGGACGGAAAAGGCTGCCTGTCACAAAGAAGCCCGGCATCGATTCGAAATACACCTTTTCGATCGTGTAACCGTCCCCTTCGACCTTGCCATAGACGACGGCATTCAACGGCGTGCGCGTCGGCTCCGGCCAGATACCGAGCGCCACCCGCACCTGCATCCGCACCTCCTCCGCCCGTGGCGCCCATGCCTCCCGCGACTTCGGCGGGGTGAAGGGAAAATATCCATTCAGGTCCTTCAGCGGCTCCAGCCGCACATCCTTCGGGACTTCCCCCGACGGCAACACGCGGGGAATATCCGCGGCGAAGGTGGAGCAACCGAGGACGAGGGCGAGGGTGAAGAGGGGGAACTTCATAGGGCGCATCTTTGCAGGGGGTGTTGAGCATGACAACCACCGCCACGAACCGAATATTGGGTGTTGGATGTTGGACGTTGGATGTTGGATGTTCTCCCATCATGCCGCCTCTCGCCGAAAAACAGCAGCAACTGATCGCCCGGCTCCAGCTCATCGAAGACTCCCACGAGCGCCTCGCCGCCATCGTCGCCCGCGGCAAGAAATGGCCTGGGGTATCGGAGGACCAGCGGATCGATGCCCATCGCGTCCCCGGCTGCACGTCCCGCGTCTGGCTGGTCGGCCGCGTCGAGGAAGGCCGCTGCCATTTCCAAATGGATGCCGATTCACCGCTCGTGAAAGGCCTCGTCGCCTTGCTCTGCGAAGTCTACGCCGGCGCCACTCCCACCGAAGTCGCGAGCATCGAGCCGGAAATCTTCTCCGCCCTCGGTCTCGACCGGCAGATCTCCCCCACCCGCCTGAACGGCCTCGCCAGTGTGCGCACCCTGATCCGCGCCTTCGCCGAGAGCCACCTGCCGTGATGCCCTACCTCGACGCGCACAACCATCTCCACGCCGCGCGCCTCGCCCCCCATCGCGCCGCGATCCTCCAGCAACTCGCGCAGCTTCCTCTGGAGCGCGCGGTCGTCAACGGCACCCGCGAAGACGATTGGGACGCCGTGGCCACGCTCGGTCGCGAGCATTCCTTCGTCCTTCCGTCCTTCGGCCTTCACCCTTGGTATGTCGCCTCCCGCTCGCCCCGCTGGCTCGAAAAGCTGCGCGCCCAACTCGAGTCGCATCCGCACGCCGGTGTCGGCGAGATTGGCCTCGACCGCTGGATCGAAGGCCACGACGAGAACCAGCAACGCGAGGTCTTCCTCGCCCAACTGGCCCTCGCCACGGAATTGAATCGTCCGGTCACCATTCACTGCCTGCGCGCGTGGGGCGCCCTCGACGAACTGCTGCGCCAGCACCCCCTGCCCCAGCGCGGCTTCCTCATCCACGCCTATGGCGGTCCGCAGGAAATGGTCGCCGGCTTCGCCAGCCTCGGCGGTTACTTTTCCTTCAACGCCTATTACCTGCACGAGCGCAAAACCCGGCAACGCGAAGTCTTCCGCCACATCCCCGCCGACCGCCTGCTCGTGGAAACCGACGCTCCCGAAATGCCCCCGCCGGACGCGCTCACCCTCTTCCCCCTGCGCGACGACGCCGACAAACCCATCAATCACCCCGCCCACATCGCCCTCGCCTACCAACACCTCGCCGAAATTCGCGACCTGCCTCTCGAAGCACTCGCTTCGCAGATCGCAGAAAACTTCGCCCGCCTCTTCGCCGCATAAGCGTATCGGGCTGCTGGTTTCCGTCGCCGGTGAATGATGAAGACCAGATAGCTTTGCGTGCCGGGGAGTTCAGCGCCTTGCTTCCCGGGCTAACTGCGTCGCGATTCAGGGCGCCTGTTTCAGACGAGTCAAGAGGTCGAGCGACTCGCGCTCGATGATTTCGCCGGCTTGGGTGCTGAGATAGGAGTGCTCGCCGAACCAGGTCTCGTAGCTGCCGCCGGCAAAGGCCTTGGCCGTGGGGACGTAGCCATGCGCGCCGTTGGTTTGCTCGACGGTCATCGTGTGCGGGAAGGGCGATCGGCTCTTGATGCCCAGGCCGATGCTACAGAACAGTTCGTTCGCATTGGTGATGATGGCGAATTCATCGCCGATGCGAATGCCGGTGATGAAGTATTGGTAGGCCGGCTTCTCGCGCTTTTTCATGTCGTCGAAGGCCTTCCGGTAATGTTCCAGTTGCCCGGGCCAGTTGCGGGCGACCTCGGCTTCGTTGAATTCCGGATGCTCCCGGCCCGGCATTTCGAACTCGCGGCATTCGACCGCCAGCGATGGCCGGGCGATCGGTTCGAGCCGGCCCAGGCAACGCACGATTTCGCCCCCGAGCCGTTCTTCGAAGAGATCGCGCCGGACGCTGTAAACCGGATTGATGTCGCCGCACGCGCCGGTGAGAAAGAACGTGGGCACCGCATAGCCCAGTTGCTTTTGCACATATTTCTCCACGTCACCCGGATAGTCGGCCGAGATCACCGGTGCGCGCGTGTTGGCGGCGTGACAGGCGAAGTTATACGCGACTGCCTTGAGTTTACCGTCCTGGCCGGTCAGCGCGAGCACATCGAACCCGGGATCAGCCGGGCCCTCCGGCGGGTAGAGGGCGGCTTCCGCCGGGTTGGCCAGTTGCCAGCGATTCCACGCGTGCCCGTCGATAATCACGCGCCGGCACTCGCTCACGCCCTCAGCCTGGCCTTTCGCGATTCCCACCGTGCAGGGCGTGAGATCGCCCGCCGCCTGGGCCACGGCATCGGCAATGGGCGTGACGAGTTTATCTTCATAGTAACTCCACAGCGGGCCGAAGTGGGTGTGCGACGCGCAGATGATGACGTTGCTGGCCGGGATGCCCGTGGTCTGCTCGATCTTCGCGCGCGCCCGCACGGCCAGGTCCACGGGATACTTCAACGTGTCGAGAGTCACGATCGCCACTTTCCGCCCGCTGGCAGACAGGACCAGCGCCCGCACGTAGAGGCGCGTCTTCACCTCCGACGCCTTCTTCGGCGAAGGCGAGCCCGCCAGGGTGATCGCTTCCGTGGGGGTGATGTCCACCAGGCCCACTCCGGCAGCGATGCCGCCGCCGGCCGGGGCGGACTGCTCATCCGCGGACCACGCCACCGCCGCGAACGGGTAGAGCGCGGCCAGAAGCACCAGCGCGTTCCGCCACCGGCGCCCGCGAATGAGACCTCCGCCAATGCCGGTGAAAACGGCGAGCAATTGAGCGTGGGCTTTCATGGTGCGTCAGTTCGACAGGCTTCAATTCTTGCGGTCCTTTTTCCACAGCTCCGTCAGCAGATCGACGGACGTATCGACGAGTTTCTGGATACCTTCGAGCGACACGAAATTCGCGCCCGCCAGCGTCTCGTAGCCTTCGTGCTGAAAGGCCAGTTCCGTGGGTTCGTAGCCGACCCAGTCGTTGGTCAGCTCGCTCACCACGGTATGGGGAAAGGGCGAACGCTTCTTCACCGAGATACCCCATTCGACGAAAAGCTCGCCGGCGTTCGTCGCGATGGCAAACGGGCCGATGCGGGCGGCGCTCACCGGCACATTCAGCGTGCGCGGCATTGACTCGGCGGTGCGCTTCGCGCCCTCGAACGATTCCGGTCGCCAGCCCAGACGGGTGATGGCTTCGGGCCGCTGGGCCTCGGCATTGCAGCGCGGCACATCGACATCACGACGCGCGTAGTCAACGATGACCGGCTCTTGCACGGGAATCGCGTCCTTGGCCGCGTCCACGGCAGCCTGCGCAAACACCGCGGACCGTTCCTTCCAGTCCGGCGTCCACATCACCGGAGGCTCGATGTTGCCGGAACATCCCTGGGTGAACACACACACCGCCTGTTTCCCATAAGCCTCCGCGATGTGCTCCGCGATCACCCCGGGAAAATCCGCCGACCATGTGTGAATTTTGATGCGATCGTGCAGGCAGGGGTGGCAGGTGAAGTTGACCAGCGTGCCCAGCATCTTTCCATCGAGCGAATCGAACCGGGCCACCCACAACTCCGGATCGATGGGCCCCTCGCTCCCGAGGACCTGCGGGACCTGTTTCAGATCGTTCAGCTTCTTCAGCCAGACATTGAGCACGAGTCCATCCGCCTTGGAGATCACCCGGCGGTTGCAATGCCCTTCATAGACCAGCGCGCGTCCGATGGACATGCGCGCGGGCTGCAACTCCTGGTCCGCCTGGATGATGCTGTCGGCAATCAGCTTGGGTAGCGTGGCGATGTATTCTTTGTTGGCCGTGGCCTTTTCCCCCTGCATCTGGATCAGCGGCGAACTGTGATTGTGGCTTGGACAAATCAACACCGCGTCACGCGTGATGCCGGTCTGCTGGGTCACCAAGGCGATGGCTTGATCCGCCAGGTCGCGACGGATCTTCACGAGGTCCACGCCCACGATAGCCAGTTTGCGGTCACCGCTCTGCACGACCATCGCCCGCGCCCGCAGCGGATCGTCCGTGCCCGTGCTCGCCGGGGCGCCCGGGCCGGTGATGATGGCTCCGGCGGGCGGCGTGATGTCCACCTGGCTGAACCCGATTTTCAATTCTCCACGCGTCTCTTTGTCCGCCGCCAGCCCGCGCACACACCAACCCATCACCACTATGAGAACCAGCGTGTGGTTCAGCCAACGGGCAACACGGTCTCGTTGGAAGCAGGGAGAGAACAGAACGGCGTCTGGCGGGAGATGATTCGATTGCATGGGGGGGACGTGAACGTTTTCATGCGCTCAATTGACGAAACAAGATTTCACACTTCGGCACCGCAGTGCCAAGCTCGATTGTCAGTAGCCGGTCGAACCAGTTGATTGGTGTTCGGGATACGAAATCGGCTGGAGGACCGGGGCTGGTGCCAATACTGGGCGGGTCGGGTCAGACGAATACGCATCAGTCATTCCCTCCTCTTCAGCCCTCCGCAATCCGCCCCACGATTTCTCCCGCCGCAGCGAAGCCGAAAGCCCCGGTGACAAACGTCGCAGTGCCAAAGCCCGTCGCGCAATCCAACGTGAGGCTTTCGCCGCCGGGCTCAGGCTCCGTCGAGCAGGTGCCATTCGACCAGGGATAACTCGGCTTCTCCGGCGAATACACACACGGCACGCCGAAGTCCTGCAGCAGATCGCGAGGAAATCCAAAATCGCGCCGCAGCTTCCGGCGGACCTGCCGCAGCAATTCATCCTGCTCGGAGCGCGCGAGGTCGGCGACCCGCACCGCCGTGCCATCGCGCTTCCCGCCGGCGCCACCCATGGTGAGCACGGGCAGCCCCCGCTCCCGGCAGCCGGCGATGATGACGCATTTGTTCGTCAGCTTATCCGTCGCATCGACCACAAAATCGTAGCGCGGGGTGAGTAGTTCGCTCGCATTGGCCGCGGTGAAAAAATCGGCGACCGTTTCCACCCGGCAGGTTGGTTGAATCAAGCGCATGCGCTCGGCCAGCACATCGATCTTTGGCCGGCCGATCTGCCCATCGAGCGCGGGAAGCTGCCGGTTCACGTTCGTCACGCAGACGTCGTCGAGATCGATCATCGTCAGCGAGCCGACCCCGGAACGCGCCAGCGCCTCCACCACCCACGAGCCGACCCCGCCCACCCCGATGACGCAAACCTGGGCGGCTCGCAAACGTTCCAGTCCCACCCGTCCGTACAAACGCGCCACGCCACCGAACCGCTCCGCAAAATCGGTCGCGTTACTTTCCACCTTCGTCAGCGCCCACATACGCCTCCAGCGCCTCGCGGGTGATTTTATGCCGCGCGCCGCACCGCGGGCAACTGATCCGCACGACCGGGTCGTCGCCGAACAGTCCTTCCGGGTCCGACCGCATCACCGAGGCCAGCACGGCCATCATGCGCTCCTGCGTGCACCCGCATTCCCAGCGATAGTAACGCTTTTCCAGCAGGCTGAGTTGCTCCGCTCTGTCCAGCACCTCGATGTCCTCCGCCGTGAGCTTTTCCAGCCAGAGCAAATCGCACGACGGTTGCGCGGAGACGAAGACGAACTCCTCCGGCCCGAACGAGAAGAAGCGCCCCGTGCGCTGCTCGCTCTGCGCGTAGTAGCGCTCGACCGCGCGAAACACATCGTTGCCCGTGAAATCCACCGCGCTGCGCTGCGGCGCATCGCTGCCCCGCACCACATCGGCCAGGAATATCTGCGGCGCATCGGCCTTCACGTTGTCGGTGAAGATTTGGCCCACGACCGTGCCGAGGCGATTGTCCCCGGCGACGAAGAGATTGAGCAGCGGCACGCGCAGGTGGATCGTCCACGCCGAGGATTCGCTCCATGGGCGGCTCGCGCAGTGCAGGGTGATCGCCGCGAGCGCCTGCTTGAAAAGCTCATCGTGAAACGGCTCGTGCTGATAGCCATGCTGCCCCTGGTGGAGGTAATAGTCGACGTAGAGATCCCCAAAATCCGCCCGCGTGACGAGGGCGTTGCGCCCGCGCACAAAATAGCTGCGTACTTCGAGTCCGGCCTCCGCCGGCGATGGTTTCGAATCGTTCACGTCATTACCATGCCTCGCCGGGCCAAGCCGCGCACGAATTTCCCGCGAGAATTTTAGCTATCGCAAGCAGACCGCTCGAGCACCTGCCTGGTCACGGGTACCGACGCGATAAAATTGCGCAGGATGCCCAACCCGACCGCCTGGCTCTTTTCCGGGTGAAACTGCACCCCCGCCACGCACCCGCGCGCCGCACCGGCCGCAAAGGTCTCGCCATAGGTGGAAGCAGCGATGACATCTCCGTTGTTCGCCGGAGCCGGAAAATACGAGTGGACGAAATAGACATGTGGCCGCACGGGCAGCCCGCGCCAGAGGGTGTGTGGACGCAGGTCGAGCTGGTTCCAGCCGATCTGCGGCACCTTCAAGCCGGGCGTGCTGAAGCGCTTGACCTTGCCCGGGAAAAAGCCAAACCCGCGCACTCCCGGTGATTCTTCGCTTTCGTTAAAAAGCATTTGGTAACCCACGCAAATGCCGAAGAACGGCTTGTCCGCCGCGAGCCATTCCGCGATCGGCTCCCACAGCCCGCGCGCTTGCAGCCCCTTCACACAGTCGCCGAACGCCCCGACGCCCGGAAGCACCACGGCATCCGCCTCCGCGAGACGCGCCGGATCGCTGATCAGCTCAACGTCGGCACTCTCCCGCCGCAGCGCGTTGATGACGCTGTGGATATTGCCGGAGCCGTAATCGATCAGGGCGATCATGAACGTTTTTGGGAATTAAATTTTTCGGGTGTGGAAAGTCGGGCAGCAGCGGAAACTCCGCACCAAGGTCTACGCACTAAGCACCTGCCCGGCCCCCACAATCAAACAGCAAACACTTTAAAGCAAACTTCCCTACAGCGTCCCCTTGGTGCTCGGGATGCCCTCGACGCGCGGATCGAGCTGGCAGGCCTGGTCGACGGCTTTCGCCAGGCCTTTGAAGACGGCCTCGCACATGTGGTGCGCGTCGCGCCCGTAGAGGATCTCCACGTGCAGGTTGGTGGCCGCGTGCGTGCTGAACGCCCGCAGAAATTCCTCCAGCAGCGTGAACGAGAATCCGCCGATTGAGGCGACCCCTTCCGGCGCGCTGTAGTGCAAAAACGGGCGCCCGCTGAAATCGATCACGACGCGCGCCAGCGTCTCATCCATCGGCAGGTAGGCCCAGCCGTAGCGGCGGATGCCGCGCTTGTCGCCCAGCGCCTTGGTGAACGCCTGGCCGAGCGCGATGCCGGTGTCCTCCACCGTGTGGTGCAAGTCCACCTCGATATCGCCATCCGCCTTCACGGTGAGATCGCACAGGCTGTGGCGCGAGAAGAGCGTCAGCATGTGGTCGAAGAAAGGAATCTTCGTCGTGATCTGGCTGTGCCCCTTGCCGTCGATGCCGAGATCGATCTGGATCTTGGTTTCGTGGGTGCGGCGGTCGATCTGGGCTTGGCGGCTGGTCATGGGGCTATTCGGCCTCCTCGGCCTTGCGCTTCTTTATCTTCAGGAAAATGTTCGCCCCGGCAAGCACGACCGCGAGGCCGACCACGATGGCGATCGCCCCGGGCAGCTTCATGTAAAAGGGCCGGTCATCCTCTTCCTCTTTCTGCACGGGAGCAGCTACGGGAGTGGACGCCGCCGAGGGGCGCGGCGTCGCGGGTTTCGGGGTCGCTTTTGGCGTGGGTGAAGCCTTCGGAGTCGCGGGGCCGGGCGTGGGCAGGCCCGGAGTCGCTCCCGGCGGCGTTGCCGCCACGGTCGGGTGAACGACCAATAGCGAGAGCGCCTCGGGGGTACCAGTCGGTGCCTTTGGCGCAACGACCGGCTTGCTCAGCCGCAAAGCCAGTTCGTTCTCCTTCCACAGCCCGGTGGCTTCTTTCAACGCGGCGTTGGCGGCTTCCGCGTTACCGTTCGTCATGTTCAGCCGGGCCGTCTCCGCGAGTTGGATGGAACGCCTCATGTATTCCGGATTCAAAGTAGCAAGCCGTGTCGTTTCCTTGACCGCACGCGCCTGGAGAGTCGTCAGGCACTTCGCGCTGCTCTTGATCATCGGCGCCCAGCGACCTCCGGCCTCCGCCGTGGCCGCCGCCGC
>NZ_JBDUCX010000157.1:0-15446 GCF_040003245.1 Chthoniobacter sp. | reverse complement strand
AACGCGGCGCGGTTGCAGATCAATGCAGACACGTATTACACGGGCTCGGTGGATCGCTATCCGAAATGGAACAAGCAGAACACCAAAACCGATCTCGAGTGGCAGTTGCGGCGCTGGTACTATTTCACCTGGCTGTCAGGCGATCACATCGTCGAGCAGGCCATCCATAGCATCGACAAGATGCTCTGGACGATGAAGGACGAACCGCCGGCCAGCGTGGTGTGCGTGGGCGGACGCCAGGCGCGGCCCGGCGAACCCGGCGGCGAGTACGGCAATATTTATGACCACTTCGCGGCGGAATTTCGCTGGGAGAATGGCGTGAAAGGCTACCACTACTGCCGGCAGATCGGGCGCTGCTACAATGCGAACACGGATGAGGTCTTCGGCACGAAGGGCGTATATCAAGGCGAGAGCGGCAGCAAGCGGCACGTCATCATCCACAGCGACAATCCGTGGCGCTACGTCGCACCCGCGGGGCTGAAGGACAACGGCTACCAGACCGAGCACGACGAAATGTACGCCTCAATCCGCAGCGGCAAGCCGATCAATACGTCAGACCGTTTCACCAAGACGACAATGACTGCGATCATGGCGCGCATGGCCGCCTACACCGGCAAGGAAGTGACCTGGGAACAGGCCATGAATTCGAAGGAAAATCTCTTCCCGGCCGATCTCAAGTGGGACTCGAAGCTGCCGGTCGCGCCTGTGGCGGTGCCGGGAGTGAATGAGTTGACGTAAGCGCAAGGCGGCCACCAAACCGCCCTGTAGAATAGCCGCAAAAAGGCGCAAAGGCGCAAAAAAGAGAAGCGTTCCAACGCACCCTTTTGTGTTTTTTGCGCCTTTTTGTGGCCAACAATGATTGAGGCCGGTCTGTGCTGGATTCCGTGACGCGCATCGCTACGATGCGGGTTCGCAGTTCAACGTTCACCAATCATTAAGGGCATTATGCAGGGCAATACCGACCACGATCTGGCCGCGCGTCTCGCGGCTTCTTTTCCGACGAGCGAAACCATTCCGGCTGAGTTTCGTCCCAATCCCACGAGCTACGAGAAGCTCTATCTCCAAGATGGGGTGGTGCGCGAGTGGCCGGGTCCATACACGGAAGTGAGTTCACCGATTTGCCTGCGGGAAGGTGAGACGATCAAGCGCCAGATCATCGGGCATGTGCCCTCGATGGATGAAGAGGCGGCGATGGCCGGTCTGCACGCTGCCGTGCGCGCCTGGGACAATGGCCGCGGTGAGTGGCCGACGATGAGCGTCGCCGGGCGCATCGCGGCGGTGGAGAAATTCACCGAAAAGATGATCGCGGTGCGCGACGAAGTGGTGCGGTTGCTGATGTGGGAAATCGGCAAGAGCCTCGACGATTCGCGCAAGGAATTCGATCGCACGGTCGACTACATCCGGCTCACGGTCGAGGCGCTGAAGGAGATGGACCGCAACAATTCGCGCTTCAGCATCGACAGCGGGGTAATCGCGCAAGTGCGCCGTTCGCCGCTCGGAGTGTGCCTTTCGATGGGGCCGTTCAATTATCCGCTGAACGAAACGTACACCACGCTGATCCCGGCGATCATCATGGGTAATACCGTGGTCGTGAAGCCGCCGAAATTCGGCACGCTCTCGCATCAGCCGATCTTGCAGGCGTTTGCGGACAGCTTTCCGCCGGGGGTGGTGAACTACATCTACGGCTCGGGTGCGAAGATCATCGGCCCGATCATGCAAAGCGGCTTGATCGACGCGCTCGCTTTCATCGGCTCGAGTCGCGCGGCCAAGGTGCTCAAGCATCAGCACCCGCGCCCGCACCGGCTGCGCAGCATCCTGGGGCTAGACGCGAAGAACCCGGCACTGGTCATGCCCGACGCCGATCTCGAGGTCGCGGTGCGCGAGTGCGTGACCGGCGCGCTGAGTTTCAACGGCCAGCGTTGCACAGGGCTGAAGCTCCTCTTCGTCCATGAAACGATCGTCGATACCTTCCTCGAAAAGCTCAGCGCCGCGGTCAATGCGCTGCCCATCGGGATGCCTTGGGACAAGGGTGTCAAGCTCACGCCGCTGCCGGAATTCAACAAGCCGGGGGCGATGCAGGCTTACGTGCAGGATGCCATCGGCGGCGGCGCGCGCATCGTGAATGCGGGGGGAGGCACGGCCTGTGGGACGCTGTTTTTCCCGGCAATCGTTTATCCCGTGTCGCCCAAGGCGCAGCTTTACAGCGTGGAGCAATTCGGGCCGGTCATCCCGGTGTGCTCCTATCGCGATGAGCGCGACTTCCTGGAATTCGTCGCGGAATCGAACTACGGCCAGCAGGTCAGCGTCTTCGGACGCGACCCGGAGAAGATCGCCAAGCTGGTCGATCCCCTCGCCAACCAGGTCTCCCGCATCAACATCAACGCCCAGTGCCAGCGCGGACCAGATACCCTGCCCTTTACCGGGCGCAAGGATTCCGCGGAAGGCACGCTCTCGATCAGCGATGCGCTGCGGTGCTTTTCAATTCGCTCACTGGTCGCGGCGCAATCGACCCAGCAAAGTCGCGACATCATCCAGCAGATCGTCGCCGGGCGTCACTCCAGCTTCCTGCACACAGATTTCATCCTGTAACTAGGCCCCGGCGTCGAGCACGTCACTGATCGGTCCGTCTGGCTTGTCCATCATGTCGAGGACGACGGCCTGGAGAAGCATCTGGAAACCGAGAATCACCGGTAACATGGCGAGGGCGACCGTGCCCGCGCTTTGTTCGCGGCCGTAGAGCCAGTTGTTACTCCAGCGCCAGGCGCCGAAAGCTCCGCCACCGAAAAAGAGCAGCGCGCCGGTCATGAGAAAGACCGTGACGATATTGATATCGTAGATGAAGTAGCGCCACCAGATCCGATGCACGAGGCCGCCGGCGAGCTTCGCCGGAAACGTGCAGAGCGCGCGCCACGGGCTCAGGGAGCTGTTTTCATCGGCATACTTCGCCGGGATGGGCACGTCGAGGGCGACAGCGCGGATGACGTTAAGCTGGATGAGCAGGCTGATCTCGAAGAAATAGCGCGGCGCGAGGAGGTGAAAATTGAGGAGCCGCAGGGCATTGGCTCGCAGGGCGAAGAAACCATTGGTCGGATCGGAGAGGTGCCAGAATCCGCTGGCCGCCTTGCTCAGCAAGGTGAGGCCAAAATTTCCGAGGCGGCGGACGAGCGGCATGGTGCGCAGCGCGCGGAGATCGTAAAAGCGATTACCCTTGGCGAAATCGGCTTTGCGGGCGGCCAACGGCCCGATGAGGCGCGGAAGATGTTTCGCCTCCATCTGGCCATCGCCATCCATCTTCACCACGATGTCCGCGCCGAGATCGAGCGCGGTCTTGAATCCAGTGATCATGGCGCCACCCACACCCTGGTTTGCCTCGTGGAAAACGACGGTGAGTTTCGGATCGGAGTGCGCTTTGCGCAAATGTGCGCCCGATTTGTCCGGGCAGCAATCGTCGACGACGATGACGAAATCGGCGAGCGCCACGACCGAATCGACCACGTCCACGATCTTGTCGCGTACACGATAGCAAGGGATGACGACGGCGATCTTGGGGCGATCAGGCATGGACGAGCATTGGGATGAAATCGCGATATGGCACGATGCGGAATCCGGCGTCGAGGATGGATTCGAGTCGGGCGAGGGTGCCGGAGCGGTTGAAATAGAGCAGCGCGTTGAGCAGACGGCGGCCGCCGACGCCGCGGGACATCACCCGTTCCTGCGCCGTATCGAGATCGTAGGGATGAAAGTAACCGACGATGGCCGTATCGGCGGCGGCGTGATCGGCGAAGCGCCGCTGGATGGAGCCAAAGGGCAGGCAGCGGAAATAGGTTCCCGCGCCGATGGGGACCTCGAGACCAAAGAAAGAGCTCAGGGTCACGGGCACTTCGAGCACGCCGTCGATTCGGCGCGGCCGCAAGCCGAAGCCTGGCCAGCCATGCAGCGGGTTGCGCGCGGGGAGCACACTGCTCGAGTAGGTGAACCCAAGGCCGGCGAGGACTTCATAGGCCCACCGCTGCTTTTCACCGAGCGAGAGAATCGGCGCGCGAAAACCCTGGACCGGCGTAGTCGCGAATTCCGCGAGCGCGTCGAGATTGCGCCGCAGGTCGTCGCGCAGCGACGCCGCGTCCTGTTGATCGAGGGGCACGTGATCGAACGTATGGCAGGCCAGTTCATGTCCCTCTGCGGCGATGGCGCGAATGACCGCCGGGAACTTTTTCGCGATCTCGCCGACGACGAAAAAAGTGGCCTTCATCTGCCGCCGGCGCAAGAAACCGAGATAGCGCTCGACGAGTTCCGGCAGCGGCGTGCGGTGGAATTCCGCGCGCTCGGCGTAGAACTCTTCCAGGTCGATGCTGAACAGAAACGTCTTCACGCGAAGGGGCGGAAAGTCATCCCGGGAACTTCCGACAGAGCAAATTGCGGCGCAGGATTCTGGAACACAATCCCGAGGAGGCTGTCGCTGCGGAACGGCGCGGGCAAGCCCAGTGTCTCCAGGGTCTTCAACCCGGCGTACATCAGGCGCCACGGGATGGGGACAAACGTGGGTTGGTTGCCTTGTTTGCTCGCCAGCAATTGCAGCAAGCCGCGAAGGGAATGCTTTTGCGGATGCGCCGCGGAGACTGCTCGTCCGATGACCGGCGCCTCCGGCTGGCAGAGGGCGAAGACCAGTACCGCCAGGTCGTCATCGAAGATCAGGTATTGGGGATACGAGCCGTCGCCAATGAGCGGAACGAATCGGCCACGCGCCGCGTTCTCCAGGGCGCGCATCAACGAGCCGGTGGTATCAGACCAGACCAGTCCGGGACGCACCACGGTGCAGCCCAGTTCCAAGGCCGCTTCCTCGACTTCGAGTTTGGCCCGCCCATAAAGCGAGCGGCAGCCGGGAAAAGAACTGAGCGAGGAAATAAAGACGACGCGCTTCACTCCCCGCTCCCGGGCCGCGCGTAGCAGGGCAACACTGCCGTCGACATTCACCTCGTGGATTTGCCGCCAGTTTTTCGCGCGAAAATCATAGGCGCAGTGGACGAGGGCATCGACCTCTCCCCAAGGCAGCCGCTGGGGATCGTCGCCGAGTTCATAAGGAACGCGCTGCGCGTAGGTCAGGCTCCGGCGGCCAAATCCCAGCACGTCCCAACCATGCGACCGAAAGCAGCGCGCGATGGCGGAGCCGACGTGTCCTGCCGCACCGGTGATGGCACATTGCATGGTCAGAGATCCGCCACTTGCGTGGCGATGCGGTGCGCGTTGGCCATGACGGTGAGCGTGATGGTCGTCGCGGGGATGCTGGGAAAAACCGAGGCGTCGAGCAGATGCACGCGCTCCAGGCCGGTCGGCTGGCCGAGAATGTCGGTCTCCCATTTTCCCGGCCGCGCGCGCATGGGAAACGTGCCGCCCGAATGATAGCTGCGGCCAGGCTCGGCGAATTGCAGTGCCGGCACCACTGGCGCGCCGCCGAGCAAGCGGGCACAGGCCGCGAGCTTGAGCCCCGCTCTCAGACTGGCCCACCAGGCGTGCCGGCTGGGCCGGGGCTCGACATGCAACTGCGGCTGGCCCGTGGCATTGCGCCGCAGCGTGATGCCGAGACGGCCGGAGTCATTCGAGTGCAGAAAGCCCTGCACCACCAGGAGACGGCCAAATATCTGTTCCGCGATCCACGGGAACCGCAGGAAGAAACGCAACGGCGTGGCCATTAACGCGCGCTGGAGGAAGTCGCTGTAGCTGAAGATTTCGAGATGGACGAGATGAGCGCTGATCGCCGGGTCATCGATCTCGATGAAGGCCTGGGCCAGCGAGTGCAGTTCTTCGGTTTGCACATCGGGCGTCCGCCGCAGACGGAAAAACGGATAGATGAAATACTGGCTGTCGAGCATCTCGACTGGTTCATCGAAGGCCCCGAGCGAGTTCAAGACGATCGCGGCGGTGGGCAGGACGCCGGTGCCGACGAAGACGCGGGCCGCTTGGAACGTGACCGTCTGCTGCCGTTCGAGGTCGCGGGCGAAAATGGTGACGCCATCCGCATGCGGCTCCAGTTTCTCCACGCTGTGCCGGTCGAGGTAGGTGACTTTCTTCTCCTCGATCAAGCGCTGCAGCGTCGTCGCCGTGGAATAGATGAGCCCGTAAGGACAGCCGTAGAGACACAGGCCGCAGTGCACACATGCGGGGAGCTGCGCGTCGCCCGTCGCGGTGACCGCCATCCGGGAGCGGCCAAAGTGCAGACCCGCCCGACGCAAAGGCGCGCGCTCCGACTGGAGGGCGTGGAGAAACTCCTCCGCCTGGCGCGACGGTCGGAGGTCCTGGCCGCGGTCCGTGTAGGTCGGCAGGAGAGAATCAAGATCGTCGGTCACGGCCGTCGTCGGCATGAAATCGAAAACCGCGCGGTAGTGCGGCTCGAGATCAGCGAGGCTAATCGGCCAATCGGCGATATCCTCCGCGCGCGCCGGCAGTTGCGACGCGCCCCAGACGTTGCTCAAGCCACCGCGAGCCTCGGAGTAGTGGAAAGGCGGCTCTTCCTCCGTGTCCAGCAGCGAGGCGCCCGCACCCGCGTACGGATAGTCCGAGCCATAGGTGAGCTTCACATGGATCGAGCCCTGGCGCTTCGCTTGATCGCCCCCCCGCAACGTATCGAGATCCGCCGCCGGCCATTGCCCCGGCGGCAGCGCCCCGAGACGGTGGAGAATCTCCTGCTTCTCCTTCTCCAACGTCCGCCCCGCATCGAGGATGGTGACGGGCAATCCACGCCCGGTGAGGGCGATCGCCGCGGAGATGGCCGCCGGGCCGGAACCGATTACGTAGAACATGCGCGGGATGCTTCCCGACGATCACGCAGCGATTTCCAATAATCCGCCGCGCAATCAAAAAAGAGGAACAGGTAAAAAAGGAAAAAGGGCTCGTAGACGAAGCGAAAGCGGCCATTGGTCACACCCACCATCGAGGCCACGTACAAGCCCCCCAGCACCGTGGCGACCCAGGCGAAATGCAGCGGACGCAGCGGCGACGGGCGCAGGATCGCCGCGATCATCCCGAGGAAGCCGACGATGTAAAAGAAGGGCACGCCGGGGATGGTGTGCTGCCAATCCGCCACCCCGCCATAGAAATCGTGCACCCAGCGTTTCTCCGTGATGGTGCGGTCCGGCGTGCGGAAATGGATGAGGTTCTTGCTCCAGTTTTTCTGGTAGCGGGTAAACCACGCCACGCGTGCCTCGCTGTAGTGCTCTTTCAGCCAATCGGAAAGCCGCTCGGTCGTCATTGGCTGGCCGGTGAGCCCGCGGCCGAGCACGCCGATCATCCAGTCCTTCCCCGTATAGGCCAGACGCTGGTTCTCCCACAGCGATCGCTTGTCCCAGCAATAGCTGCTCCACGCGTCGAGCGCCAAACTGAATTTGATCCATGGCTCGATCAAAACCTTCACGGGCTCCGCTTGCAAAGTCTCGAGACAGAGACCGCGGACAATGCGGCCTTCCTCGGGCGCCTGCTTCTTTCGTCCTTTGAACCGCTCGACGACGTAGCCTCCAACCGCATGGTTGATCTCCTTTTGGAAATGTACCAGATTCGCGGGTAATTCCACCGAGGCGCGGCGGGCTGCTTCCTGGATGGGAACGATGCGCGGCATGATGTCCGGCGTGGAGCGGGAGGTGGCCGGAGCGAAGCGGAGCAGCGAGGCATAGACGAGGGAAGAAACATCGCGATCCCCGCCGACATGAAAAGCCACGGCATAGGCCAGCACCACCGCCGCGAGGCCCAGCGCCGCACGGCGCCATTGTTTCCAAAGGGGCAGGACCGCGAGCAGCACGGCGAAAAGCAAAAACGTCTTCGACTCGAGCCGCGTCCCGAAAACCAGCAGCAGACAGATGATGAACCAGACAAACCGCCGGGTGGTCGGTCGAAGAGCGAAAACAGTCCCGGCGAAAACCAGCAACAAGGTAAAGAACAGGAACTGCGCTTCGCCCATGATGGTATGCTCGTACCAGATGATCGAAGGATTCGCGGCAAAGAGCACGGTGACGGGAATGATCGCCACCCGCCAGAAGCGGAACCAAAGACGGACCAGCGCACCGACCAGCACGATGCCAATGAGCCCCATCAGATGCTGGGCAGCGGCAATCGTCGCCGTCGCCGGTATGGGCAGCAAAAAGGCCGCGCTGAAAAGTGCCGGCGTGAGGTAGGAGCGCTTGCTATGCACGTAGAACTGGTGCTTCTCGATCAAGCGATCGACGGTAAGGAGGTAATCCGCGCTGTCGTATTGCACGTAGCCGCAGGGCATCGACCACGTCACCGCAATCCGCAGCGCGAGGCCCAAAAACAGCGCCGGGAGGCACCAGCACAGGATGTTGCGCAGGGCAACCGTCCAGCTTTCATCGGCCGGGCGGGCCAGTGGCGTCGTCACCGGGGCGCGTACCTCGAGCCCTCCATTCGCGGGGGACAGGGAAACAGGCGTCTCCATTAACCGATTGGGCTCAACTGCATAGGTGCGGTAAGGAAAGGCATGGGCGACGTTTTGTGAAGCGCTTTTCACCACCAGGCCGCGCAAGGCAGGGGGTGGCGCCGGCGGGACTTGAACCCGCACTGGACTTTCGCCCAAGCGGATTTTAAGTCCGCTGTGTCTGCCATTTCACCACGGCGCCGATTGCGGCGGACACTGCCAGCGAGGACCCGGGCGGGCAAGGGTTTTGCGGCTCGAAGGGAAGACGGCGCGCTACTTGCCGGACCAATCACGCACAAACTCGCGCAATTCGGTTTCGTTCAAGTCGCTCACCACGCTGCAGGCCATTTTCCCATCGGACCAACGGATAATGTTGTAGCCATGGCGCTGGCCCGCCCTCAGATCCTCCGGCGCTGGCGTGCTGGCCGGCCAGATGAAGAGATTGAGGAAGTGCTTCTGCCGTCCGTAGACGAGGGCGGCGGCAGGATGGCCATCGATGAAATCCAGGCGGCCGCCCAGCAACGGGAAGCCGGATTCGCGCAGCTCTTTCACCGGTGGGGCGAAGTCGAGCTTGCCGTCGAACCAGGGCTTGACGGTGTGCTGATCGGTCGAGGCGACATCGGTGAGGTGATCGACCATCAACGAGCGCACGTGACTCGCCGTGAGATCGGCGAGCAGGCCGTCTTCGTTGCGGGCGGAGGAAAAATGGAACGCGAGGGAGGAAGCGATCAACAAGACAGCCGCCGCCGCCCAGCCCGAATACTGGAACCATGGCCGATGGGCGGTCGTGGTCTCCCGCTCGGCCTTCGCGGCCTGCTCGACCGCGGCGGAGATGCTGCGACGCAACTCGGCGGGCGCGGAGAAGCGCAGGTCCGAATTTTGCAATGCTCCGCGTAACGCGGAAAGCTGGCGCAGGCTGCCGAAGCAGGTCGGGCAATCGGCGAGGTGCTCGTCGACTTGCATGGTATTCGCCGCATCCAGTTCGCCATCGTGATGCGCGGGAATGAGTTTTTGGATTTGCTGGCAATTCATGAAAGACCTCCGCTTTGCGGTTGATTGGAAAGCACGGCTTGCAGGTGACGGCGGGCGCGGGTGAGCCGCGACATCACCGTGCCGATGGGGACGCCGGCGATGTCGGCGATCTCCTTGTAGGAGCAGTCTTCGAGTTCGCGCAACACGAGCACCTCGCGAAACACCGCTGGGAGCGAAGCAATCGCCTGCCGCACGGCGTCCACATCACCGGCGCGGATGAGCGTGGTCTCCGGGCTGGGTGCCACATCCACCCCGCCGTGCAATTCCTCGTCGTACTCGACGGCTTCCTCGTGCCGCCGGTTGCTCTGCAGCCAGCTCCATGCGGTGCGCCGAACGATGGTCAGCAGCCACGACCGCGCGTCGCCGCCGCGAAATCCCCCGAAGAACTTGAAGGCGCGCAGGCAGGCCTCCTGCGTCACGTCCTCGGCATCTCGCTCGTTGCCGATCAGCCAGCGCGCAAGATTATAGGCCGCATCGAGGTGCGGCAGGATGGTCTGGTCGAAGTTGGCAGAGGCGTCGGGCAAGGCGTGTCGATAGTGGGTCTAATCTAAGCAAGACCGGTGGAGCGGCGATTTTATTCCCCGACACTTTTCCGGGGGCAAGCGGGGAATATCGCGAGGGGTGTTCCGGTCTTCATCGGCGAGGCGCACATCGCGCCCTTAACCAACATCAACTCCATCCTATGTCCGACTACATCACCGAAAATTCCAACGAAGACCAAATCGACCGCCGCGGCTATCTGAAATGCATGGCCTGGGCCGGCACCGGCGTGCTGTTCAGCGTCACCGGCGGCATCCTCAGCTCGCGCATGCTGGGCGGCACGGCCAACGCCGCAGAGGCCGCGGCGACGTTTAACTTCGTGCAGATCAGCGACAGCCACATCGGCTTTCACAAACCGGCCAACCCCGATGTCGCCGCGACTTTTCGCGAGACCATCGCGCGGATCAATGCGCTGCCGCAGGCGCCGGATTTTATCCTGCACACCGGCGATCTCACCCAACTCTCGGAGACCAAGGAGTTCGACGATCTCCAGCAGATGCTCAAGGACTGCAAGACGAAGCAGGTCTTATTCGTCCCTGGCGAACACGACGTGCTGAGCGACAACGGCGCGCAGTATCTCGAGCGCTTCGGCAAGGGCACCCAGGGCACCGGCTGGTACAGCTTCGATCAGCGCGGCTTGCATTTCATCGGGCTGGTCAATGTGGCCACCGTGAAAGAAGGCGGTCTCGGCGTGCTCGGCCAGGAACAGCTCGACTGGCTGCAAAAAGACCTGGCCGCGCTGAAGAAGAGCACGCCGATCGTCGTCTTCGCGCACATCCCGCTCTGGACCATCTACGCGCAGTGGGGCTGGGGCACGGATGACTCGGCGCGTGCGCTGGAGATGCTCCAGCCCTTCGGCTCGGTCACGGTGCTCAACGGCCACATTCACCAGGCCATGCAAAAAGTCGAGGGAAACATCACCTTCCACACCGCGCGCTCGACCGCTTTCCCGCAGCCCACGCCCGGCAGCGCGCCCAAGGCCGGACCCATGGCGGTGCCCGCGGAGAAGCTGCGCAGTTACCTCGGCATCACGAGTGTTTCCTACACGGAGACTGCGCATTCCCTCGCGATCATCGATTCCTCGCTGGCCGCCACCCGGTAACTCGCCGTGCTGACCGATCCATCCATCTGGTCCAAGGCGCATGGGGCGTTTACGCACTTCCCCATCGCTTTGATGCTGGTCTCTACGTTCTGCGACAGTGCGAGCCTTTTCCGCGGCCCGGCGGAACGGCAGCGCGCGTTGCGATCCACGGCCACAATCACCCTCGTGCTCGGCGCGCTGGGCAGTTATGCCGCGGTCGCCACCGGGTTGGTGATCACCAAATGGCAGGTCTGGGGCCATGGAACGCTGCTGCACCATCATCAGTTCGTGTGGCCGGCTTTCGCCCTCATGGTCGGGCTGGCCACATGGCGCGTCATCACCCGCCAGACTGCTGCGGAGAAACCACCCACGGCGTATCTCGCCCTCATGTTTCTCGCCGCGGCATTGATGAGCGGCGCGGGCTATTGGGGTGGTGAACTCCTCAACCGCGGTTAGCCGGGCCATGCAACATCACCTGCCAGGCCAGGCCTTCCGGATCGCCCTGTTGGTCGCCAGATGCTCCGTCTCCGGCCTCTTCGATCTCGGTCGCGCTTCTTCCACAGCACCCACCGCCGCCCCGGCAGCGGTGCCACCCAGGCCGCCGTCCGTCGAACACGGGCGGCGGCTCTTCGTCCAAAGCTGCGCGCATTGTCACGGCGACGATGCGCGCGGCAGTGGCGAGGATGGCGATGGACCGGATCTCTACGCGTTACGCATCGGCAACGCGCGCATCGCCGCAGTCATTCGCACTGGCATCCCGGATGAAATGCCCTCCTTCGCGAAGAAACATGGTTCGGACGACATCGCGGACCTCACCGAGTACCTCCGGACGTTGCGATGAATCACCCACCGCTTCGTCCCCGTTTCCTCAACGATCCGGAGCGGGCAGAAACGGACCGACGATTTCCGTCCAGATCTTGTAGCCGGCGGCGTTCATGTGCAGGCGATCCGCGACGAAGATTTCCGGCCGGGGCAATCCGTCGCTGCCTAACATGCGGGGGAAGACATTGATGAACTTCAAGCCGTCTTTCCCCTGGATGTAACTCTCGATCATCGCGTTGGCCGCTTTCACCTGCTCGACTTCCGCCCAGCGCGAGGGATTGCCCGCGTTGGAGATGTAGGCGATCTCGGTTTTCGGCAGCTTCGCGTGGATCTTTTCCACGAAGGCCCGGAAATCGGCGAAGACCTGCCCGGGCGATTTGCCCGCGTGGATGTCGTTGCTGCCGGCGTAGAGGACGACCATGCGCGGCTCGTAGGGCAGGACGATGCGGTCGGCGAAATGCACGCTGTCGATGAGTTGCGAGCCACCGAAACCGCGATTGAGCACCTGGTGATGAGGGAAATCTTCCGCCAGCGTCGTCCACTTGCGAATGCTCGAACTGCCTACGAAAACGATGCCTCCCTTGGGCGGCGGGTTCTCCTGATCTTTCGCCTCAAAGGCGGCGATTTCCTTTTCCCATTTGGCAGACGGATCAGGCGCCGTCTCCGCGCGCAGCTGCGGCGCCAGGCTCGCGAAAAGCGGGAGCAGGAAACAAAACGAAAGGAGAGGAAAGCGCATGGTGTCAGCATGCGCGGGCAACACCCCAATAGTCAGCGAAAATCCTGCCAGCCGACTTGATCAACCACGGGCTTAAATCCTGCCTCGGCAGCTCGTGCCCAAAAGATCGCCACCGGCCCGTGTGCAGCGTCGGGCGTGAATTCATGCAACCCAGCCGTCAATTCGCGTGGTTCGGTGTTTGGCGATCCATCGAGTGATCCGGCGATGGCCTGACCATCGGCCCAGATCGCATACGAAGCCGGGACGGCCACGTCGAAGCGGATCGCGTCGTTTGCGGTCACCGGCTTGCCGGCGATCACCTTTCCAGCCACCCGCATGCGCCCCACGGCGAGGTAGTTCTCCGTCATGAACCGCGCTCCGTTCTTCGGATACCAGCGATCCTGATTCAGCACGACGAACACCCGTTTCGCCAGGAGATCCTCGGCCACCGTATCCGCCAGGATCATGCGGCGCATCCGCACAAAAGTCAGGGGTTCGGTGACGTAGAAAAATGCGCGCTGGCGAAAGACCGATTCACCTTTGAAATCCATGACGTATTCGCCGGGTTTGGTGAGCCGCAGCACCTCGCCGAGAATCTCCCGCTCGCGTTGCGTCCCATCGATCCATGGTGGGCGCCCACCGAGCACCAGGATGATCAGCAGCACCCCCACTCCCGCGAGGCCGGAGGCCGCCCGCGACGCGAGGAAGCGATGGGCGCCCGCGATGAGGAGAGGCGCGAGCAACACCATCGCCAGCGGATAGAATGGCAGATAATCCTGACGGGTAAGCAGCGTCCAAAAGGTGTAGAGCGCGGTGTAGTACATCCCGGCCAGCAGGAACAAACCCGCCCGCCGCAACGCCCGGGCGGTATCCGGCGCGCGATGGGCAATCCAGGTAGCGATGGCGAGGAGAAAGGGCAGCGCGATCCAGAAGACGAGGCGCAGGCGGGAGGGATGATTCTTCGCGTCCACGTCCGGCACGAGGTTGTGCTTGATCGTACCGTAAAAGAACGGCTCCCACGCCCCCTTCAGGTAAAAAAAAGAAATTAAAATTGCGGGCGCGATAACCATGCCCACGAGCACCGGCCAGGCGGTGGCAAGAATGTGACCGATGCCGGCCAGGCCGAGCCGCCGCGCGCCGATCAGCAACGTGCAGAACACCGCCATGGCCAGCACCGCGCACAGCAGCGAAGTCTTCAAGGAAACGGTGAAGCACAACCCCAGCAGCAACCCGCCGAAAAACGCGCGGCGCTTGGAGAACTGTCCGCAGACCAGCGTGGCCACCGCGCCCAGCCAGAGCGGGGTCCAGAGATTGTCGGTGCGATATTCCACGGAGCAGAAAAACCACCAGGGCAGCAGGCTGATCAGCACCGTCGCCCAGAGCCCCACGCGCCGCGAAAACAGCGCCGTGCCTATGAGCCACACGCACCACAGCGACACCAACCAGAGCGGCACCATCGCCAACCGCATGAAATCCAGGATATTCGTCCGTTCGCCCAACGCGGCGACGAGCGGCGCGAAGAGGATGTGAAAGAGCGGCGTGTGGTTGTCGAAAAAGTCCCGGTACTGCAGCAGCCCCTGCGTCCAGCCCCACGTGGTGTGCAAGTGCTGCGGCTCGTCGCTGTCGTAGCGATAGCGGAAGACGTAAAAGCAACGCAGCGCGAACGCCACGAAGAACAGGATGGCGCCGATGCTTTTCTCGCCCGGGGGTATGGCGCCGTCCTCGACCGGAGCGGGATCGGCGGGTCGCACCTCCTCGCTCATGGGCGCGGTGCGCAACGCGAGACGCGCAAGGCAGGCGGGCGGAAGATGTTTGGCGGCATGCCCCCTTCAACCCGAAATTCGCGCCGATGCCAACAGCAGAGGCGCGCGCGTTCCCGAATCACCTATTCCGTGATCTTTTGCGTCCCCTTGGGGCCGATCTTCGGGGCGGGCACCGTGGGCAGTTTCCCCGCCGGCTGCGGCAGCGGTCTGGCCACGGGCAGCGGACGCTGACCAGCGCCCGGTGTGACCGCTGGAGCGGGCACGCCCGGCTTGGCATCCGCATGGCGCGGCACGCCGGTCGGTGGTGGCAAGGGGCGAACGCCGTTGCTGTTGAGCGCGCCCGATCGTTTGGTCACGGCAGCGGCCGCCAGCGCGGCCTCCCGGGAGGGTAGCACCGCGGGTTTTTGCGGCAAGCCGGCCGGGGCCGATGGCTTCGGCGGCTGTCCGGGAACCCCGGGGGCTGAAGGTGTCTTCGAAAGAGGAGCGAATGGTTTCGACAGAGGCTTGAAAGGCATCGAGGCCGCGGGAGCCAGCGGCACCGGTGCTTCGGATGTCTCGGGCTTTGCGACGTCCGCGCTCTCAGCTGGCGCCGGAGGGGCTGCCGGTGGAACGAGCGCGGGAGTGACCAGCGTGGGCGCCTTGGGCAATTCGATGCGCACTTCGTCGGCCTGCGCCGCCACGACTGCGGCCGCCTCCACCGGTGGCAACGCCGGCTCCTCGTCCGCACCGCTCAACTTGCGGCGCAAGTGCTCGAGTTCGCGTTGCGCTCCATCGTAGGCGAGTTGCAAGTTCAGGCGATCCCGCTTCAAAATGGCGAGATCGGTCTTGAAACGATTGATCTCCTCCTCCTGCCGCAGTTGCGTTTCCTTGAGCGATTCACGTTCGACGACCACCTGTTCGTATTCCTCACGGCTCACGGTCGCTCCCGCGCCTTCGGTGGTCGCCTTGTGCTCCTGGCGTAACGCGGAAATCTCTTCGCGCAGGGCAGATACCGTGGCGCGCATTTCCACGTTTTCCTGCCGCACGGCGTTGACTTCTCCACGGGAAGGGAAGGTTTCGGCTTCCTCGACCGTGGCC
>NZ_JBDUCX010000156.1:0-15569 GCF_040003245.1 Chthoniobacter sp. | reverse complement strand
TACCGCGGGGACTTCGCTAACTTTTTGCAGAAAGGATGAAATATCCGGGTTAGGCGACACATCTTGACAAAGGAAGAAAAAGCATTTCCCTCTTTGGTCTGTCGCGGTTAGCAATTTATGACGTCTAAGGCAATTGTCGTCGCGCACTTCAGAGAAGACCTTTCGTGGCTGGCAGATCTTTCCGACGAATGGATAGTCTGGCTTTACCATAAGAGTCCAGACCACGCGACTGCACCGCCGGGCGGCCGAGAGCCCCAAAGCAAGCCGATGCTTTTGCCGAATATCGGACGGGAAGCGCATACTTATCTTTATCACATTGTCCAACACTACGACGACCTCAAAGGGGAAATTGTCTTTTGCCAGGGCAATCCGTTTCCGCACGACCGCAAGTTCATCCATCACCTCGCCTGCGATGAGGTACGGTGGTACGGGCGCATCTGCGAGTGTGACATCCACGGCAACCCCCATTGGGTGGGGGCTAAGTTTCTGGCCAGCGAGTACTGCCGGGTCTTCGGTCTACCGATCCCCGATAGTTATCGATTCGTCTCTGGAGCCCAGTACCGCCTCCACGCGGAACAGATCAAAAAACGTCCCAGGAAGTTTTACGAGACGCTCCTCGCCGTCAGCGAGATCCAGCGTGATCATCCGTGGAACCTGGAGCGCCTTTGGCCCATCATCTGGAATGTGCCGCTCGCTTCCAAGGCGATGGCCGACGTCCAAAGGTGTCCTAGCAATCATCCCGCCGCTCTATGATCTATATTCAAATCGCCGCTTACAAGGACCCGGAATTGGTGCCGACGATCCAGGACTGTCTGGAAAAGGCGAAATGGAAGGATGCGTTGCGCTTTGGGATTTGCTGGCAGCGGGAGGAGGGTGATCAGTGTCTGGCACCGTTTCAGTCGGACCCTCGCTTTCGGATCGATGCGGTGCCGTGGCAGGGGAGCAAGGGGCTCTGCTGGGCGCGGGCGCGGATTCAGGGGATGTACGAAGGCGAGGATTACACGTTGCAACTCGATTCGCACCATCGGTTTGCGCAGGATTGGGATGAGCAGCTCCTCCGGTTCATGGAACTGACGGGGAGCCAGAAGCCGATCTTGACGGCTTATGCCGGGATGTATTCACCGAAGACGAATCGGAAGCAGAATGAAGATCCGTATAAGATGGTGGCGGATCGCTTTACCCCAGGTGGGACGATTCTGTTCCGGCCGAACTCGATCCAAGGATGGCGGGATTTGAACAAGCCGGTCCGGGCGCGGTTTGTCTCGGGGCACTTTTTCTTCACTTTGGGGAGTCATTGCACCGAATACAAATACGATCCGCATTTGTACTTTGCCGGGGATGAGATCAGCCTGGCGATCCGGTCTTATACGCTGGGTTACGATCTGTTTCATCCGCATCGGACCTTGATCTGGCACGAGTATACGAGGGAGGGGCGGGTGAAGCATTGGACGGATCATACGATGGAGAACAAGCCGGTGGTGGGGCTCGCCTGGCATGAGCGGGACGTGATCAGCAAGCGGCGGCTGCGCAAGATGCTGCGGGAGGAGGACAATGAGGAGGACGTGACCGGTTACGATCTTGGGACGGTGCGGACGCATCGGGAGTATGAATTGTATGCGGGGATCGATTTTGCCCGGCGGCGTCTGCACAAGGAAACCGTGCAAGGTGCGGAGCCACCGAGCACCTATGTGAACGACGCACAATGGGAGGAAAGCTTCGTCTCGGAGCACAAAGTGACGCTGCAATGGGATACGGCGCAAATCGAGAAGTGCGACGATTACCAGTTCATTTACTTCGGGGTGGAAGACGATCTCGGCAACGTGCTGTTTCGTCATGACGCGACGCCGGAGAGCCCGGAGGCGACGCTGTCGATTGCGAAAAAGGTGGTCTCGATCCGCTCGGCTTACAAGCCGTCCAAGCTGGTGGTGTGGCCGGTGAGCAAATCGCGTGGCTGGTTGAAAAGAGTGGATTACGCCCTGTGATCGCGGGGGAGAAGGCTAGCGTGGCGCCGATCCCGACCGGCGCGGGAGCGGAGAAAAGGGTGGTGATCGTGGGCAACGGGGCCTCGCTGCTCGGCGGGAGAAATGGCGCGTGGATCGACCAGCACGATGTGATCGTGCGCTTCAATCTCTTTCAAACCGAGCGATACGAGCAGGATGTGGGGACGCGGACGACGATCTGGTTCAACAACCGCGACGCGGAGTCGCCGGTCATCCAAAAGCGGCTGCGGCAACACACGTTGGAGCGCATTTACGTGCACACCTGGGTGCACACGGAGAAGGCGGTGCAATCCTTTCAAGAGCACCTGCGCCGACTGCAATTGACGATTCCGGTGGCGGCTGTCGACGCGGGGGTCCTCGCCCAGATGACGACCTATCTCGGCCGGCGGTACAGCATGTTTTCCACGGGCGCGATCGGGGCGTGGCTGATGTTGCAGGAGTTCCGGTTGGTGACGCTCATCGGGTTCGATTGGTGGCAGGCGTCAGAGCAATTTCACTACTGCGACAACGCCAAGTTCATCCACAACCCGAGGAAGGGGCATCAGCCACAATTCGAGAAGTTATTCTTCGACAAACTCGTGCAGGAAAAGAGAGTGCTCTTTCATCCGCAACAGCCGGCTGCTGGATCGAACGGCAAGAGTCTCCCTGCCCAGGCTCAACCGGCGGTAAACCGCGCAGAATTTACGGGTTCGCGCGAGGAATGGGCAGCCGTTCACCAGCCATGGGAATTACGGTATCATCAAGGGGCGAATTTCCGGTGGCCGCAATTTGAGAAAAACTGGAGTATCCAGTGGAATGATGTCTTTGGCTTCGCGGAAATGAGCCCGCAATCCTTTGGCGAGAAGGATGTCCTGTTCGATGTGGGCTGCGGCTCAAGGCCGGTGCTCGATTTTTTCACCGCGGGGCAAAAATTCTTTTTGGATCCCTTGTTGGATAGGTATGTGAAAATTCCTCCGATGGAGCCCCTTTGGAAGAGCCACGAGGCGTCCCATCGATTTGCCCAACCGGCCGAGGATCGGGTGGAGGAAATGGTCGGCAAATGTGACTTTGTCCTGTGTTGGAACGTGCTGGATCATTCGCATGATCCATTCCGAATCGTGGAGCAGATCCGGGATTATGCGAAGATCGGCGCGAAGGTATTGATCGGAACCGACTTGCGCGAGCGGGCTCACCTCGGTCATCCGGGGATCAGGAGTAAAGCAAAATTCCTGAAGCTGATCGAAGAGAATTTTCGAATCCTCAAGAACGCGCCACGGAATTCGTTTCCGACGTGCCTCGATATCGCTTTACTCTTAAAAAGAGTGTAGGCATGCGCAGTGCCTACAAGCGTTCTAGCGGCCCTCACCAGGAGGCTTCGAATTGTCGGGGATACCTTTTTCGCATTCAATGAAGAGACTGTCTGCTTGATATTCGTGAGTTTCTATAATCGAAAACCAAGTGCGAATCGCGTCTATCCACTCTTCCGCCCGCAACACAGTCGGGTGCAAATTCTGTTTGTTCGCATCCAGAATACGGCTAGGTCGCGTGCAGATATTGAAAGCAAACTTGACCGCACTCAATGAAGAAACGCAGGCAGATGTAGCCGTGAGCAACTGCCAATCCTAGGCTTGTGATCGGCGCCATTCTTTTCCTACCGGATTGAAAGCATCGCCACTGCCTTGGAGTCGGAAAGCTTGAATACTGACTGGTATCCAGCTATTCCGTCCACGGGCTCTTGCCGCCGCTCTGCAGAAGGTCGTCCACGACGTCAGGAACGGTCGCCACGCGCTTTACGTCGAGACGATCCATGCAGTAGTCTCTGGCCTGCTCCCCAAAAGTTGATCCAGGCGCTATGAGAGTTGGCGGCGCGCGAAAGCGCGCCGCACTCTCAAAATGAAACGCAAACGACACACCCCTGAAGAGATCATCAAGAAGCTGCGCGAAGCGGCGACGTTGCTGGCCGCCGGCCAGAGCGTGGAAGAAGTCTGCAAGAAACTGGAAGTCAGTCCACCGACCTACCACCGTTGGAGGCAGGAGTACGGTGGGGCGAAAGAGGAAACCGTGAAGCGCTTAAAGGAGCTGGAGAAAGAAAACGGACGGCTCAAGAAGCTGGTCGCGGACTTGTCCCTGGACAAAGCGATCCTCAAGGAGATAGCGGAGGGAAAATGGTAGGTCCGGCGCGCAAACGCGAAGCGGTCCAGCACGTTGAGCAGGTCCTCAACGTGTCGGAGCGCCGGGCCTGTGGAGTGACCGCCCAACCGCGTGCCACGCAACGTTACCGTGGACGCCGGCGCGACAAGGACGCGAGGCTGATCGCGGAACTGCGGCGTATCTCGGCAGCGCATCCGCGGGCGGGTTACCGTCGGGCGACGGCCCTGTTGCGGCGTGCCGGGCTGGAGATCAACGCCAAGCGGGTGCAGCGGCTGTGGCGACAGGAAGGGCTCAAAGTGCCACGCCGGCAGCGCAAGCGCCAACGGCTTGGGAACAGCGCGGCTGGGACGCAGCAACTTCGCGCTGAGCGAGTCAACCAGGTGTGGAGTTACGACTTTGTCTTCGACCAGACCGAGGACGGGCGGCGGCTCAAATGGCTGCCGATCTGCGATGAGTTCAGCCGGGAACTGGTGGCCCTGGAAGTCGAGCGGCGGATGGAAGCCAAGGATGTCATCCGCATTCTGGACGCAGCGGTGGTCGCGCGCGGGTGTGTGCCGGAGTTCATTCGCAGCGACAATGGCCCCGAGTTCGTGGCCCTGGCGGTGCAGGAGTGGATCGCGCGGCGTGGGTTCCAGACGCTCTACATCAAGCCCGGTAGCCCGTGGCAGAATGCCTACAGCGAAAGCTTCAACAGTCGGTTCCGCGACGAGTTCCTCAACCGGGAAGCGTTCGCCTCGGTGCTGGAAGCAAAAGTGCTCGGCAAAGAGCACCGGCAAAGGCACAACCGGGAGCGCCCGCACTCCTCCCTGAACTATCAAACCCCGGAGGAGTTCGCGCAGCGCAGTCTGGCGGCTGCCTCCGCTACGCTTCGGCAGCCGCCAGACTGCGCCCCTTCCTGCGAAAACTAAACCCATCCACCAACACCCGAAAACCGCCAAAAACTCTCATAGCGAGTGGATCAAAGTTCGGGGGCAGGCCATCTCTATCAGACAGCAGGATTTCTCATGGACAATAGACCGCGGCCCCATTGACGCGAGCTGAGGGGTCTGCTGATAGCTAAAAAAGACGGCGACGGAATTCTCCCGCCACCCCGCCGCTCCCCGCCAAATACAACCCGCTTGCAAGCAGATCAGTTTGGCGCAGGAGCGTCGAGGCCGACGTCGTTGTTCACAGGCTGTGATCGAGATGACCCGGCCCATTGCCTTCGGGATCGGCGAGCACGGTGATGGTCGCGGCATTGCCATCGCGATCCCAGCCGTCGAGCAGCAGGACTGGGATTGCCTGACCTTCCAGTTCTTCCCAGAGAACCGCGGTGATCTGGCGGCCGACGAGCTTGGCGTAGTGCTGGCGCTCGATTTCCGTCGGCTGGCTCATGACGGACTGTGCAATCCGACATGCGTGTCGAGCAGCCCGTGCAACGCTTCCGTGCGGCGCGGCAACTCAATGAGATTGCCTTTGAGCGCCTCGGTGAAAGCGTTGAACAGCGACCAGGCGTTTCGGGGCTGAAACGCCTCGTGCCGAGGCTCGCGCCATTCGTGAAGCACCCGGGGAATCAGCTTGTTCGGGCACACTCCGACGTCGGTGGCACGAACGACGAGGTCATGCGCGGTCCGATCTTCAATCTCGGTCAGCTTGTAGATCGAGAGCCGGGTGTCCTGGTGATGCCAGCGATCCATGAGTTTTCCGACGGCCGATTGGACCAGGCGAGGCAGATCCCGGGTGATGTGGGTGGTGTGCTTGCGGGCCAGCTTCACCTCTCCGGAGAAGCTGAGATTGTCGCAAATAAATATTTGCGCTCCAGCGACGATGCCCGCGGGGAACGTCTTGTCGTGACTGTTGCGCAGGCCGAGTACCCAGCAGTAATCCTCATCGGATTCACTGCGCTGAATCTCCATGAGCCCGAAGTAACGCAGCCCTTCGTGGCTGAGGCTGTGAGCTTGGGTGCCTACGACGAGCCCATTGGCTTTCAGCGTGTGCTCGACCTGGGCGACCAGCTCGAGGTGCGGGATCGGCGTCCAGGTGTCCGTGGCGTGGGGCGTCGAGACGCGCTGGACATCATTGCGATCGACCGCGCGGGCGCCGCAGTGAAGCAGCAGATTCGGGCGCGGTCGTTTGGTGGTAACGGGTGGTGGTAGTTGATCGAGAAATGCGATCACGGATAGTTCCTTTCTTTTTTTAGCTGTCAGCGAGAGCTGGCAGCGGATTCGAGTTGTACGACGCCGGGCCGCACACTTCGTGTGGTTCCACTCCGACCGCCTGGCCGGATAAGCACCACACTCTATGTGCGGCCCTGGCATCGTGTGCGGCCTTCGCGATCTACTGGCGTTGGCTAGATCCGGACGGTCTGAAGTGACCGGAGCGTTTGCCGCACGGACGAGATTTCCTTCTCGCTGGCTTTGTTCTCGCGCTGCACCTGTTTGAGCAGGTCGCCGAGCTTGTTGAGGCCGGCGATGGCGTTGCGAAAATCGCCGCGGACGACTTCGATTTGGGCCAGCGCGATTTCGAGCGCCGGCTTGTCTGTAGTGATAGCTTTTGACTCGGGAGCACCCTGCGGGGCGCCGTTGGTGTTGGGCATGGTTTCCTTCGTGGGTTGTTCCGCCGGTGGCGGAGGGTTGGGATTGTGGGACTCGTTTTGCACCGCCGGCGCCGAAGGCGGTGGTGGTGTCGGCTGGACGGGAGCCGAATCGGGACGGACCGGCATGACGATCATCTGCCGGCCACCGGCGCTGAAACGCACCGGGGACATCGAGTCGATGACCTCCAATTTGAGCAGGCCAAAGCGCAGAGCCTTGGTAACCAAATGGCGATTGAGATGCACAGTAACGTCCCGGCCCAGTGGCTTCACTCCGTCGAGGCCAAGCCGCGTCCATTGGTCATCGCCTGCCGATTTGCTCAGGAGCCGCACGTGCCGGTCCTTGATCTCCACGCCGAGAGAGTGATTGATCGCATCGTGATCAGGTAGCCGCGCGATGGTTTGCATGATCGCCTCGACCAATTTCGGTTCGACTTCGAGGGTGGTCTGCGTGCCCTTTCCGTTCGGCACCACTTGGCGCCAGTTGGGATAGTTGCCTTGAATCTGGCGGCTCACGAAGCGCCAGCGCCGGCTGAGGATTTCGAAGGGCGGGGGATCGTCCTCCTTCTCCTTCGGGTTTACTTTCAACTGCCAATCCCCGTCCGCGTTGAATTCCTTCCATTCCAGGAAGCGATGGCTTGGGATGAGCAGGGACTCCCGGAGTGGCAACTCGAAGGAGTTGCTGCTGAACAAGTGGCGGCCATCGGTGCCGACGACGTAGTGAGCCTTGGGCTTCGAAACGTCGAGGAAGGCCCCGGTGAGGATCAAACGGGTATCGTCGGTGCTGGCGCATTGCAGCGCTTCGTGGATGGAGCGGCGGAGCGAATCATCCAGCGTGATCGGTTCACCGCGGATTTCCGCGATGGACGGGAATTCCTCGACCGGCAGCGATTCGCAGCGGTGCTCGATGATCTGGCCGGCTACCGGGAATTTCAGGGCGACGCGCTGCGGGGCCACTGGCGCTAGGATCAGGGTGTCGCCGGCACGGCAGCCCTTGGCCGTGTGGGTCAGTTCCTCGTAGGGCACGAGGAACGCGACGGGTTCGCCTTGGTCGGGAGTGTCGAGCCGCGCCACGAGGGCGGTGTCGAGGTCGGTCACGCCGAGTTCAACGTGACCAGTGGGCGTGCGCTCGATGCGCACATGGGACAGTATCGGCAGTGTGTTGCGTTTGCTGATGACCTTGCCGAGGCCCGCAAGGGCGGGCTTCAGCTCCGAAATCGGCAGAGAGATGGGATTCATGGAAGTTTCCTTTCGGTTAATGAATGCACGAAGGGCCGGGCACGCCCGCGAGGAGCGCACCCGGCCCGCGGGTGGTGGTTGGGTCGGTCGCCGAGAGATGGCGGCCGTTGGTTTCACTTCTTGATTACGGGCCACTGGCACCAGAGCCAGAATCCGGCGATCGCTGCGATGAGGAGCAGGGTCAGGACGTGCCAGAACCCGCTCACGACGACGAGGGCGAAGCCGCCGATGGACAGCAGCACGATGGCCTGCAAACAGGTTTTCCAGGAGGGCATCATGCTTCGCCTCCTCCAGGTTGCCTGGCTCCACGCGCCTTGTGTGATTTCGGCGACGGCTGACTCTTCTTCTGCTTCTGGTCATCGGCCCGCACGAGATCGACGAGCACCTTCATGACGCCGAAAACGACCAGCGAGATGCCGATGGCTTTCAAGCCGTCACCGATGGGTGTGAAATCGGGCTGAGCGACGGAGCAGCCTTGCAGCAGCATCGCGATGCAAGCCGGGATGGGTATGAATTTCATGGATTGCCTCCTTTCAGGCAGGAATGCGAAAGGCCCACCCTCCTTGCGGAGAGCGGGCCTTTTCGCGTGGTTTGATTGTGTGGTTAGAGGATGGATTTCCCTTTGCTGGGCAACCATCCGCCTTTCACGCCGCTTCTTCGGTGGACTCTTCCCTCCGGTATTTGAGCTGGTCGGTCGTGCATTCCTCCCCCCGGATGTCGTCTCGCGTTCCGAGATAGACGGCCTGGTAGATGCTCCCGCTCTCGCGGAACGCATAAAGGTAACGGCACTCGACGACCTGCCCGGCTTGCGGGATCTCGTGATTCGCCGGGATCGTTACGTTTCCAGCCGGGCCAATTCGGTCGCCGTTGAAGAGCAGCAGCGAAACGCTGCGCTTGGCGTTGGTCTTTCCGACAATGAACGACGCCGTCGCACAGAACTTGTGTTTGATCTGCGGACCGCCACTGGCCGGACGACCGGCGGTGTAGGGCGCATCAGTGCGCTTGAACACGACCCCTTCCGCCCGTGAGGTTTTGAGCTGATGAAACAGCGCGGCCTTCTGTTGGTGCAGAAAGACCGTGTGAACGAGCTGGATGTGGCGATGTTGGAACGAAGCCAGCAGATTCATGAGCCGCAGGTACCGCTCGTTGTAGGGCAATTCCTGGACATCCTCGCCACCGATGAACAGCACGTCGAAAGCATGCAGCGTTTCGCCAATGGCTTCCCCGTCCAGCAACAGGTCGCAGGAGCACTTCGCCACGTCCGCCACCAGTGACTGCGGCAACGCGATGGCCAAACCGAGCCGGTTGATTCCGGTGATCGCGTCGCCCGTCTTGCGGACGAGCAGCCGGCGGCCATCGTGTTTCTCCTGCATCCAATAGGCGGGATCGGAGATAAGGCGCTCGACCTGGTCCACTTCGACCGAATTGAGCAACTGGCATTGGATGCCGGTCGCCTGGCCGGCTTTGTCGGTCCCGTGGTAGGGCGTACCGTCCTCGCCGGGCGCGTAACCTTTGGCAGTTTTCTCCGCGACGAGCTTGTCGTAGAGGCGCTTGGCCTCGTCGTAGGGGACAGGCATTTGTGTTTTGGTGCCGGTCTGCAGCGTGGCGCCGCGCCGACCGTAAGCGAATTGGACGACGTAACCGCCGTCCTGTGGGGCGATGCTCGCCTGATAGACCTTATCCGAGCTGCCCTGTTTGAAATAGAGCGTCGTGTGCTCCATGATGATCTCCTTTCTGATTATGGGTTGTTGTTTTGCGGAAAGTGAAAAGCCCGGTCCATCGCTGGAACCGGGCTCTTTCCGTAAAGTTTGTGACTTGTTCCGCGGCGTTAGAAGGCTTCCGCTTTTCCACCAAACATTTGGATGAGGTGGGCCATAGCCGTGGCAACGCGCTTGACATCCAGTTGATCCGAGCAATGCAGGCGAATTCCGGGGGAACTCCCTGATTGGCCACCCACCCAGACAGTAAAGACATCGCTTTGTCCATCAGCACATTCTGCCTGCACGAAGTCCCCGTTCTCGCTGTCAGCAATCATTTTCACCCGTGTGCTGAAAGTGTGCGGATCGAAAGTTTCCACATGATCCGGGCTCTGTAGAATCATCCTGTCCGTCAGTTTTCCAAACCACATTCGCTGGCCCGCCGCTTTGATCTTTCCGTTGATGAATTCAAGCGTCTCCTTGTAGTTCGGGTCCCAATTTTGGAAGCCGAGTCCTCTAGGCCAAGGCACTTCCTCATCAGATACGGCGCTTTGAATTCTTTCTTTTGCCACCTCAATGTTTCTCGTGCTCTCCGCGGCCGCAGCCTTTGCCTCACGCGCAATCACAGCGTTGTTTGCGGCTTTTTGTGCGGGAGTCAGCGGAACTCCGGGCACCGCCGTGAACGGTACGCCGCTCGTTGCCTTGCCCGGCGTTGGGAATGACGATGGCGGACTTGCACTTCGCGTCACTGGACGGGGTGTTGCAGCCACAATTTTGGTCGGATCAATGCGAATCGCCAATGACGTGGCGTTCAGCGCGACAATCTGTTCTGGTTTCAGCTTGGTTGCAGGGATTCCGGCCACCCCGGCCGCATGCGCAATGCCAACGGTTGCGCCGTCAAACGAGGTCAGTTCGACCTGCGAGTATTTTGAGCCATCTACTTCTAGCGTCAAAGTTGGCACTGACTTGGCGGGCGTGGCATTCGCGGAGCGTTGACGCTGGCGATAGACGTCCAGACTGTTGCTCCACCTCGTTTGAATCGCGTCCAGTTTGGCTGAAAACTGCGGATACTTCGGACGTAAGGTTCGGATGGTGCCGAGGGCTGTCGCCGCCTCTTGTGGCAAGGATTCCATTTGAGTATCGGGTGGATAATTGATCGCCGCGATGATTCCGCCCCGAGCAATCTCCTGCCTTTTTCCATTCGGTAGGATGGCAGTCGCGATAATGGCGTTCGTATTGGTGATGGTCACGAACTCAAGCGTCTCGGCATATGTGATCGGGATGTCTGAGTAGATGACAAGACCGCGAGCGGGGGTGGCGGCGAGAGCCCCGCATGGGACAAGGATCGCCATGATGGCGATCCATTTCAGGATGAACGATTTCAGTGATGCTCCTTTCTTTGAGGGTTGTTGTGAGTGCTGAATGCGGGGCCGGAATGAGGCGGCAGGATATTCCTGATCAAGAACATAGCCACCCGATTCATTGCCTACGGTCAAGGTCCGAAACAGGAACATGAAGCACGTGCGCAATCTCATCGGACCCCAGGTGCGAAAGATGCGATTTGTGCGGGGGCTCACTCAGGATGAGTTGGCGGCTCGTCTCCAGCGGGCGGGTTGGGATGTCAGCCGTGTTTCGGTTGCCAAAATTGAGGCGCAGCTCCGCTGGGTAACGGATTGCGAACTCTATATGCTCGCTCATGCCCTTCAAACGCCGCTGGAGGAATTCTTTCCAAGCGCAAAGCAGGTAAAGCAGTTCGTCGGTTCACCAGGCTTCAAGCGAAATTGATGCCGCTGGATCGAAGACCGGCTCGGTGGACTTCCGAACCGGCCTCAATCATCTATCCGCGCCAAGCACGGCACTATGCCGGGTGGCGTATTATGCCGGGTGGATGATGTTCGCCCAAGCAGGCGACCCCATCTTCACCCGGCATAGTTTTTTCAGGTTCACAGGCTTCTGAGGAAGGCCAACAGTGAGTCCTCTGCCTTGAAGGGACGCCATACACCTTCGCTCGGGGCTGCCTTGGCCAGCACCTTGTTCATCTTGCTTTGTCCCTTTCACCGCTTGGGTGACGGACAAAGCATAAAGACTATGCCGGGTGAAAGGACCCAATGCCCGTCTGGTTGGACCCTCCACCCGGCATAATACGCCACGCGGCATAGTGTAGGTTATGGAGTTAACTCCATAAGCGGCACTCACGAAAGAACTCGCAGGCCGCGCACCCAAAGCCCGGTGAAGGCACGAAGTCTTCGCTTTCCACACCGCGCACGTAGGACTCGACCTGGCGGAGAAAGCGAGTGGTTTGCGTGTCCGTGGCGGGGCCGTCCTCAACCACAACCAGCTTGGGCGTCTTGGTTTTGACCAAGTGATGCAATTCCCGGGCGCTTTCCCGACGGTCGGTAGCTTCGCGGTAGAGCAACGAGTAGGCCGTGAGCTGCGCTTCATTGGTGTGGAGCGCCATCCCTGCGTTGGGCGTTTTGCCCGAAGTCTTGAAGTCCACGATGCGCCCGCCCGCCCGAACGAGATCCAGCACACCGACGAGGATGGGCAGGCCGTGTGACGCCAAGTCTCTCTCGACCGTGACTTCCACGGCTTCGGGCCTTTCGTCCACGGGAATGGGGCTTTCCCGCAGGTACATTTCGACGAGTGCCAGAGCCTCTGCTTTCGCGGCGGCTTCTGGCTCATCCTCGGCCCACACGATGGACTCGTCCTCCGGTAGGACCCAAGCCTGCTCGAAGACGGCCCGCACAGTGTCCGAATCCAGCGATGTCCGGCGCCAACGGGCCAGGTTCCATTGTTGAAGAACCGCGTGGACTACAGTGCCGGTGTGACGGGCAGCCGTATTGGGTTTGGTGATGCCGGCGAGGTAGCGGAAGTAGAACTTGAGGCGGCACTGGAGCCACGTCCCCAATCGGGAAGCCGAAACCGTGCGGAGCAAGTCCTGCTTGGTGCGCCCCGCAGGCGCCGCCGGTGTGGAGACCGGCGGCGCCGCGGGTGTCGTGGTGGTTGGATCGATGGCGGCGATCATTGCCTGCCGCCTCCGCCGGCTGAGGCGCGCTCCGGACGATAGCCGCGTTTGCCGTTGCGCCGACCGTCTCCGTGGCGTTCCAGCAGTTCGTCGATGAACCCGGAGGCTTGCAGCTTGTCGAGCTGCCGGACGCCGACATCGAACATCTCTACGGCGAGGTGTTCGACCTCGTTTTTATCGAGCCCTTTCTCGCGGACGATCCGCTCGATGAACTCACGCTGCTTGTCGCTACAGCGCCAGCGATCGCTACCGTTGCCGTTCGCTACAGGTCGCGATTCCTGGCTGCGACCATTGCCGCCAGCGTGTTGGCCGTTGCCGTTGCTTACTTCGGCCGTGGGCTTCATGCCGTAGGTGCTGGCGTCGGGCATGAAGCCAACTGCCCGGATCTCCCGATCCACCGCATCCTGCAAGATGCCATAGAGCCGGGTGCTGGCTTCTTCGACCGTGCTGAGGTCGCTCAGCTCCGTGCGGATGGTCACAGAGTATTGGTGGGAAGAATAGTTGGGCAGGCCCAGCTTCTTCGCGTAGGTGGCCTCAAAGGTAATGGCCATGGTGTTGTTCCTTTCGGTTGTGGGTTTTGGTGAAAACGCAAAAAGCCCGGCCGTGTTGGCCGGGCTCTTTAGCGTTTGGGTTGTTTGATCCGTCAGTGTTTTGGCCCGCGTGGATCAGGTGTGGGCGGTTCCTCGCGAACTACTGCGCTTTCTCGGGTCTCTCCGTTTCCCAGCCGCGACAGGCCCTCACGAATAAGCGTGGAGGCGAGTTGGGTCATGGGCACACGTCTGGATTTGGCAACATGGTAAAGGGGTGAGATCAGATCACGCTGAAGGCGAGGACTGTAGTATTTGGCGATTGCCAAAGGTGGACTCCTTTTGATTGAGGTGAATTGCCGTGCGAGGGCATTAACAAGGAGCGAAGCGCCGGTCGTGCGACCGAGAGCTAACGCCCGCTTATATCATTATGGACAGATTTCGCCGGATTCGAGAGTCCTTGGCGCCGTGTCCTATGCGATTGCTGAGCGCGATGGAGGAGTCCGAGGTCGGTGCAACCATCGCGTTCAGAAACGCTTGAGGATCTCAAGCTTACCATCTGCGAGAATAGCGGTGACCAAACCGTTCCCTACATCGAGACAATAGTTCCGGCTTTTCGGCCTGATCTTCTCTCGCGCCTCCTTTCCCGACGTATGGCCGACGATCTGGTTGATCCCCGTAAACGGCTCCAGATTGTCCCAATCCATCCAGAGCGGCCCACCGACGCTCTGATTTCCACCGCGGTCCACGCCAACGCCAAAAGTGGGATCGATGACGTGCTTTCTGGCGTTTTCCATGCACTCCTCCAAACGGGCCCGAATTTCCTTCATGGTCGGCTCCTGGATCCAAGCCGGATGAAATCCGGCGTGGCTGAGGAGCCAGCCATGCTCGGCGTGGGCCAGTTGGGAAACGCCGCCTATGCTTCGGCCCAAGGATTTCCCGAATCCCTCTGGCCTTCGGTCCGGTGAAACCGGGGCAATAGAGTCGCGGCTCGACCGGGCAAATATAGGCGGCATCGTGATTGCCGAGAAGGAAAACGTCCTCGTTGGAGTCCATCCTGTCGCGCAACCAGCGGGCCGTCGGACGGGCGTCGCTCACGTTGTATCCGAAAGCGTCGAAAAGTCCCCCAGGAAAACGACCCGCCCGTATTCCTGAGTCTGGAGCCAGTAGTCGGCGGTTTCGACGTAGTTATGGAGGTCTGGGATGATTAAGGTTCGCACGGCGTGATGCGGCTCAATCGAACAGGATCGGCCTCCGATTTATCCGGGCCTTTCATTACCTCCAGAACGCGCTTCTGCTCCCGGTCGGACATCAATTTCGTGGACCGAAGCCTAACTACCTTTTGTTTAGCCCGAATTGCCAACCCCATTCAGAAGATAAACCCTATCCCTTACGTCGCAGATGATGAACTCTTCCAGTGCGGGCGCAAGTGCTCTCATTCGTGGATCGTATAAGGCAATAGCCGCTACCGCTTCAATGATGAACGTTTCACCTAACGAGTCGTTCGCCTTGTAGATGGCAGTGGAACGATGGTGCTGGAGATGCGACCAAATCCGGTTCCCAATATTTTTGCCCATTGACGCCTTGCCTATGTAAACCCCGAGCCGGCTGGGATCAGTCTCCTGGTATCCGCAAAGTAAATAAACTCCTGGATAGCCTCCGAAGGTCCGGCCCCAGTCATGTGAATCCCAAGGAATGTTGGCGATGACGGAAACGCCCTCAGGGTTGGAAGCTTGCAAGTGCGGTATTTTGAACTCTTCGACCAGGAAATTATTGAACTTATCAATATCGACGTTGATCTGACTGAGAATATTTTCGTATTTCGCGATAGTCATGTGCGTTTTTGGTTCTTCTGGTCAATACATCATACACATTGGGCAGGCCGAGGTTAAAGAATGCGGAATTTATTACGAAGGCGCTGAGCTTGGAATAGCTGTGGCGGGACGAATCAGTGAAAAGCGATAGGGACGGGAGAGCGAATGAAGGTGGAAGTCCAGTATGATGCGGTGACTTTTTAGGCTGTAGATTCACAATGCATAAGCCGGTGATGCCGATGCCTCAAAGAATATCGCGCCGACCGATCCAAGATTTATCTTCGTTCATTGTGCCGATTCCAAAGTCTATAGTTTGCGTTGGCTGAAAAACTGCCAGAGCCGGACCATCGCCAGAGTGTCTAGTCGGCAGTAGGCAAGAAGTTGACGTTCGATTTCACTTTTGCGCTCGGCGCTGGTGCCGCGCTGGGCAGCCTCGGAATACGCTTCCATCGCCTCCCCACCATCCTGCACGCCGTCAAGTGCGGCGTAGCTTAATTCCGGCACTGCGGTTGACCGGACGCATCTTTTCGAGCCACTGGGAGAGTTAGTCCAAGGGACTGATTGG
>NZ_JBDUCX010000364.1:0-4609 GCF_040003245.1 Chthoniobacter sp. | reverse complement strand
GCGACGAAAAGATCGCCGAGAACATGCACTACAACCAGTTCATCCCCTACACGGATCGGCTGGATTACCTCGCTCCCATCGCGAACAACGTGGCCTACGCGCTGGCCGTGGAAAAGCTCATGGGCTGGACGCTGCCGCCGCGCGGGCAGGCCATCCGCGTGATCTGCTGCGAGATCGCGCGCATTTCCTCGCACCTCCTCGGAGTCGGCGCTTTCGCCATGGATTGCGGCGCGATGACCGTCTTCCTCTACACCTTCACCGAGCGCGAGAAGATCTACAATCTCGTCGAACTTCTCAGTGGCGCCCGTTTCACCACCAGCTACACCCGCGTCGGCGGCCAGACGCGCGATCTGCCGGATGGGTTCCTCGATCTGCTGAAGAAATTCCTCGGCGAGATCCCCGGGGTGATCGATGAGATCGACGGCCTACTTTCCCGCAACCGCATCTTCGTCGACCGGACCAAGGACATCGGCAGCATCACCAAGGAAGAAGCGATCAACTTCGGCCTCAGCGGCCCGAATCTCCGCGGCTCCGGCGTGGACCACGATCTGCGCAAGAAGCATCCGTATCTCGGTTACGAGCAGTACGAGTTCGATGTGCCGATCGGCTCCGTCGGCGACTGCTACGACCGCTATCTGGTCCGCATGGAAGAGATGCGGCAGTCGGTGCGCATCCTTCATCAGGTCATCGACAAGCTTCCTGGTGGCCCCATCAACGTCACGGATAACAAAAACTTCCCACCGCCCAAGACCGCGGTGCTGACGAAGATGGAGGAACTCATCCACCACTTCATCGTGCACACCGAAGGCGTCGATGCGCCTCCCGGCGAAATCTATTTCGGCCACGAGAACCCGAAGGGCGAACTCGGCTTCTACATTTACTCCAAGGGCGGCGGCACCCCGCATCGCCTGAAGATTCGCGCCCCGTCGTTCTGCAATCTCTCCATCCTCTCGAAGATTCTGCCCGGCCACATGATGAGCGACGTCGTCGCCATCCTCGGCTCGCTCGATTTCGTGATGGGCGAGTGCGACCGGTAGATTGCATCCGTCTCCCTTGAACGGACATTTTGGGCCGCGAGCGTGCGTTTCACGCGCGAGAAATTGTCCTCCCCGCGCACAAAGCGGCATCGATCTGCGGATAATCTTGCAGCGTAAGTTCCTCGGCGCCAGGCAACCGTAGAGTATGTTCTTTGTTTAACACGGAAGGCATAGCGATTGCTGATGAGGTCGACTACGTATGTGTGCTATCGAAAGTCTATGAGCTTGGAACCGCCGCAGCCTGGGCGACCAGAAGGTCCGGCGCTTCCGGCTGACGCGCCATCGCCCGCCAGGTTGGTGAATCCGAATCTCACCGGATCGCTGGCGGCAGATCATGTGGCGCTGCAAAATGACCTGGTTCAGGCACAGGAGCTGGCCGCGGATTTTCAGCGGCAGTTGGCGGGGAAATCCAACGAATACGCCCAGTTGAAGCAGATCCTGGAAAAGACCGAGAAGGATCTCGCCCATTTTAATGAAGGCATTGTGGAATTGCGGGCGGAGCGCCATCGCCTGGCCAATGAGGCCATGCGTGCGGTCGCTTTCCAGGCCAAGTTGGCGAAAGTGACCAGCGAGCGCGACCGCCTGCGCATCGACCTGGAAGTTATCCGCCACGCTCTGGCGCAAAAGGGTGAGGACATGGAAATGAAATTGCGTGATCGTGATCGGCACATCGCGGAACTGGTCGTGGAGATGGTTGGGCTGCGGCAGGCGTTGGAAGAGGCGCGAAAAGGCATTTCTCCGGCGCCCGCTATCCAGCCGGCGATTCCTCGGACGCCTTCTCAACCGATTGTCCAGCCGCTGGACGAAATGGAAGAGGCGGTTGTCGAGATCGTGCGCGCCGCCGCCCGCTAGCTGGGATTCGACAGGTCTCCTCGTCGGTTCGGAATTCCGATTTAAGCCCTGATTCGTGCTCACGGCGGTTCCCGGCGCGTGGGTGAGAAAATTGCGGAGGCTTGAGAAGGCTTGATTTACCTTGATTTGGCTTGAGACGCGCCCTCTGCCGCCATTTTTCTGGGCAACGGTGGAACTACGGGAATAATCCCTACGCCGCGCCCAGGATATGGTGGGCAAGCCTGTGTTTTAAAAAACTCGCACCTTAAATCGGCTTAACGGGGCTTAAGGCACCTTAAATCGGATGCCTTTACTTCGCCGGGACGCCTTGACTGTTCCAAGCGGATGGCGGGCAGGAAGTGGGCAACTTTGCCATGGCGGGCGAAGTGGGTATTTGTCGGAGTTCATGCGGGGAAGTGTGCCATGACACGGCGCAAAATGTGCATTGCCCCATTGGTTCCGTTGGCTCCATTGCGGAAAATTCACTCGTCGTGCCTCAAAGCAGGGGTCGCTGCCGCAGTTTCTGTTCAGGTCGTGAGCGCGGCCTGGCCCTTCCGGGGAGGACTTCGCGGCCCACTCCGCGCCGAGACGCGAAGTGGGCCGCTCCACTCGTGCGGCCACATTATCCCCCGATCGCATGGCCGCAAATATTGGTGAAGTCGAAGTGGTGCCTTGAGGCGATCGCATGATCCCGGACCGATGTGTCCGAACGGTGACGGTCTCGCGAAAACCGTGTGAAATATGGCGCCTGAGGGGAGGATTGGGGCCAGCGTGTGACCAGGCGATGGAGTCGAAAATTTAATTCCAGAATTTATCGAACCTGAGAGCATGTGGTGCGTCGCCATGAACGTCTCCAGACCCCTCTGCCCCGGTGATCGGTGGCCGGAAAAAACGAACGCTTGTGAAAAGTTTCACAAATTCCGCTTGCGAGTCTGCGGCGTCATTCGCACACTGCGAACCAACGTGCGTTCCATGCCCGCCACCGCGCTCTCCTTTTCTCTCGTCCTCGGCCTTTCGGCCTGTGGTCCTCGGTTGGCGGATCGTAATATCGATGCGGTGAATCGGCTCTACGAGCAGGCGGAGAAAAGTGGCAAGGAGGTGACCATCAAGGAGGTGGAATCGGTGCTCGGCCAGCCGACGCGGATGGAGACCTACCCGATTGAAATGCAGCGCACCAGGGAACTGCCCATCGTCCGCTACTACTACCAGGAGAACGGTCGCACGATTGTGCTGCACTTCGTGGACAACAAGCTGAGCAAGCACGTCGACCATTTTGGCGAAACGCCGGCGCCGGAGGAGAGTGAGCAGCGCCGGATGGTGCCGCGACCTTCGCCGGCCAAACGCACCGAAAAGGCTCCTGTGGAGAGCGAACGCCCCGCCCCGCCGCCGCCGAGCCAGCCCAATTGATTTTCTAATGGACGTCCCAACTGACCTGCTCGCAAAAATCGACGAAGCGATCACGCATTATCCCGCGCAGAAGCGGAGCGCTTCGCTGCCCCTGCTGCACCTCTGGCAGGAACACTTCGGTTTCATCAGCGACGAAGCCGTCTCCTGGATCGCGAAGAAGCTGGAGTTGCAGCCGATCAATATCCTCGAACTGGTCACGTTCTACCCGATGTTCCGCCGCCATCCCGCGGGCAAGCGCCACATCCGCGTGTGCCGCACGCTCTCCTGCTCGATGGCCGGCAGCTACGAGCTGCGCGACAAGGTGGCCGCCGCCGCCGGGATCGATTTGAAAAAGTGGGCGGAGGACAATGCGCATCACGCCAATGCCGGCCATGGCAATCCCATCGCCGTTTCCGCCGATGGCGAATACTCCATCGAGTTTGTCGAATGCCTCGCCAGTTGCGGCACCGCGCCGGTGGCCATGGTGGACGATTGTTTCAAGGAGAGCGTGAAGCTCGAAGACGCCGCCAAACTGCTGAAGCTCAAGCGCAGCGACGCCACGTTGCCCAAAATCCGCAAACCGCACCCGCGTGAGAAGCGCATCGTTTTCAAGAACATCGACCGCGACGGCTGGACGAACGACATCGACTGCTACCTCAACGACGGCGGCTACGAGCAGCTCAAAAAGGCGTTCAAGATGAAGCCCGAGGAAATCGTCGACGAGGTGAAGAAATCCGGCCTGCGCGGGCGTGGCGGCGCGGGCTTCCCCTGCGGCGTGAAGTGGGGCTTCATCAAGCGAGGCGGTCCGAAGCCGACGTATCTCATTTGCAACGCGGACGAATCGGAGCCCGGCACGTTCAAGGACCGCTACATCATTCACCAGGACCCGCATCAGTTGATCGAGGGCATGGTGATCTCCTGCCTGGCGGTCGACGCCCATCTCGCGTACATCTACATCCGTGGCGAATTCCCCGAGGGCGCGCAGATCCTGGAAAAAGCGCTCGCCGAAGCGCGGGCAAAAAACTTCCTCGGCCAGAACATCCTCGGCTCCGGCTTCGACCTCGAGATCTACGTGCACCGCGGCGCGGGCGCTTACATCTGCGGCGAAGAAACCGGCCTCATCGAATCGCTCGAGGGCAAGCGCGCCTATCCGCGCATCAAGCCGCCCTATTTTCCGGCGGTGCTCGGCCTGTATCAGTGCCCGACAATCGTGAACAATGTCGAGACCCTGTGCGACGTGAAGCACATCCTCGCCATGGGCGGCGGGGCGGAATACGCCAAGCTTGGCAAGCCGAACAATACCGGCACGCGCATCCTGTGCGTGAGCGGCGACGTGAAGAAGCCCGGCTATTACG
>NZ_JBDUCX010000155.1:0-15644 GCF_040003245.1 Chthoniobacter sp. | reverse complement strand
TTTCCATCATCGCTGATTTCCTTATTTTGTGGTCCAGAAATCTCGCGCACCTCAGACTGAGCACTGAGCACTGAGCACTGAGCACTGAGCACTGAGCACTGAGCACTGAGCACTTTCTTCCCCTTGCGCGACACCACGCGCCTTCGCCATGCTCCCCCATCATGCCCCGCCTGCTCATCGCCACCAAGAATGCCCACAAGGCCGAGGAGATCCGCGCCATCCTCGGCGCGGAATGGGACGTCACCGACCTCAACGCCCGCCCGGAAGTGCCCGCCCCGGAAGAAACCGGCGCCACCTTCGCCGAGAATGCCGCCATCAAGGCCGTGGCCGCCTCGCGCCTCTTCCCCAGCTACGTCCTCAGCGACGACTCCGGGCTGGAGGTCGACGCCCTCGGCGGCGCCCCCGGCGTCATCTCCGCCCGCTACGCCGGCCCGCAGGCGACCGACGCCGACAACCGCGCCCGGCTCCTCCGCGAGCTCTCCGCCGACGCCGTCCGCGGCAAGGCGCGGTCCGCGCGTTTCCGCTGCGTGATGTGCGTGGCCCGCGACGGCGCCGTCCTCGGCACCTTCGACGGCGCGGTCGAAGGCGTGATCATCAACCACGAGCGCGGTGAAGGCGGCTTCGGCTACGACTCCCTCTTCGTCCCCGCCGGCTATTGCGAGACCTTCGGCCAGCTCTCCGCCGAAGTGAAGAACGGCCAAAGCCACCGCGCCCGCGCCCTGGCGAAGGCGCACGCCTTCCTCCGCAACCTCGACGCAGAGAAGAAAGAGTAGCAATCAGGAAAGCAGGAAACCCCGGAGGCGGGCGGAGGTGGTTCGTCTGGTTCCTGATTCATCCCTCCTCAGAAACCGGGGTCGCGTGATCAGTCAGGTTAATGACGAAAGGGGGTATAAGATTGGCGTTGCCGATGGCACCCTTCAAATCCGGCGTGTGATGTGCTGTAAAACCCTGCCGTGACCCAAATGCTGCTCCTCGCTGAAAACATCGATGCCGGCCTGGGTTGGATCTTCGGGGCCGTCTTCACCTTCCTGGTCATGGGGTTTCTCAGCTTCTGGCCCGCCACCCGCGGCCATTGGTCCGCGCTGCTCCTCGCCGGGCCTTCCGTCATCTTCGGCGGCTTTCTCATCTGGTACGTCGTCGCCAATTCGCATCCGAACCAACCAATGCCGGACCTGTGGTTCTTCTTCCCCGCCCCCTTCGCCATCGGCCTCGCCTCCATCGTCTTCTGGGCCTCCGCCCGCCATGCGGATCGCGCGCAGGATTCGGAGGACGACGAGACTCCGTGAATTTACCCTGATCCGCCGCTGCAACCCTCGGCTCCCTCTTTCACCGGGCCAACGCCATCGCCTCGATGGGCGGAGTTTGCGGGCGGAGGGAGCGGGAGCGCCAGAGGAAGAAGATGGCGGGGTAGACGACGAGTTCCATGATGGTGGAGGTGACGACGCCGCCGATCATGGGGGTGGCGATGCGTTTCATGACGTCGGCGCCGGCGCCGTGGCTCCAGAGGATGGGGAGCAGGCCGGCGACGATGACGGTGGCGGTCATGGCCTTGGGGCGGACGCGCTTGACGGCGCCGTGGTAGATGGCATCCCGTAGGTCGGCGGCGGTGGTCATTTTGCCATTGGCGATCCACTGCTCGTAGGCGAGGTCGAGGTAGAGGAGCATGACCACGCCGGTTTCGGCGTCGAGCCCGGCGAGGGCGATGATGCCGACCCAGACGGCGACGCTGAGGTTGTAGCCGAGCAGGTAGAGAATCCAGAACGCGCCGACGAGGGAGAAGGGCACGGCGAGCATGACGATGGCCGTTTTGATCGCGGACCTCGTGTTGAGGTAGATGATGAGGACGATGATGAGGAGGGTGAGCGGGATGACGATGGCGAGGCGCTGCCTGGCGCGCTGCATGTATTCGTACTGGCCGCTCCAGAAGATGTTGTAACCGCTGGGCAGCTTCACGGTGCCGCGGGCGATGGCTTCGTTCAGCGCGCGTTGCGCCGCCTGGACGTAGGTGCCGATGTCGATGTCTTTCACGTCCACGTAGATCCAGGCGTTCGGGATGGCGCCTTCGCTCTTGATGCCCATCGGGGCGCGCACGGTGCGCACGTCGGCGAGCTGGCCGAGCGGGACCTGGGCGCCGGTGGGCGCGGGGACGATGATATCGCGCAACGACTCGAGGTTTTCCCGGAAGTCGCGGTCGTAGCGCAGGTTCACGGTGTAGCGCTCGAGTCCCTCGACAGTGGTGGTGAGCGGCATGCCGCCGAGCGCGACTTCGAGGACATCCTGCACGTCGCCGACCCGCAAGCCGTAGCGGGCGATCTCGTCGCGGTTGATGGTGAATTCGATGTAGTTGCCGCCCATCACGCGCTCGGCAAAGACGCTGGAGGTGTGCGGCACCTGGCGAATGACGGCCTCGACTTCGGAGGCGACGCGTTCCAATTCCGCGAGATTGGCGCCGGCGACCTTGATGCCGACGGGCGTCTTGATGCCGGTGGCGAGCATGTCGATGCGGGTCTTGATCGGCATGGTCCAGGCGTTGTTCAGGCCGGGAAACTGGATGGCGGCGTTGAGCGCGGTGACGAGTTCGTCGGGCGTGCGGCGGCGATGCGCGACGATTTTCCCCTGCCCGTCCTGGATGTCCACGAGGGGCCACTCCTTCTCGTCCTTGAGCGAGATGGTCGTCTCGACCATGTCGAAGGGCGCGGGATCGGTCGCCGTCTCGGCGCGGCCGATCTTGCCAAAGACACGGTGCACCTCGCCGAAAGTCTTGATGATCTTGTCGGTCTGCTGGAGCAGCTCACGCGCTTTGGTCGGCGAGATGCCGGGAAACGTGGTGGGCATGTAGAGCAGGTCGCCTTCGTAGAGCGACGGCATGAACTCGGAGCCGAGCCGGCTGAGCGGGAACCAGGTCGCCAGGAGGATGGCGGCGGCGCTGCCGATGACAAACCAGCGCCAGCGGATGACGAAATCGATGACCGGGTGGTAGAGCCAGACGAGCAGACGGTTGAGCGGATTCTTGTCCTCGGGGAGCAGGCGGCCGCGGATGAAGTAGCCCATGAGGACGGGCGCGAGGGTGACGGCGAGCAGCGCGGCGGCGCCCATCGAATAGGTCTTGGTGAAGGCGAGGGGCTTGAAGAGGCGGCCCTCTTGCGCTTGCAGCGTGAAGATGGGGATGAACGAAACGGTAATGACGAGCAGCGAGTAGAAAAGCGTGGGGCCGACTTCGATGGAGGCATCGCGGATGATGTCCCAATGCGGCTTTTTGCCGCCGTCGCGCTCGATGTGCTTGTGCGCATTCTCGATCATGATGATGACCGCATCGACCATGGCGCCCACGGCGATGGCGATGCCGCCGAGCGACATGATGTTCGAGCTGATGCCCTGGCTGTACATGACGATGAACGAGACGAGGACGGCGATGGGCAGGATGACGATGGCGACGAGCGCACTGCGGAAGTGGAGGAGGAAGGCGATGCAGACGAGCGCGACGACGATGCTTTCCTCGACGAGCTTTCCCTCCAGCGTCTCGACCGCGCGATCGATGAGCGCCGTGCGATCGTAGGCGATGGTGTAACTGACATCGGCGGGCAGGCCCTTCATGGCTTGATCGAGCCGCGCTTTCACCGCGCGGATGACTTCGCGGGCATTGGCGCCGTAGCGGACGACGACCACGCCGCCGACGGTCTCGCCTTCGCCATTGAGCTCGGCGATGCCCCGGCGCATGTCGGGGCCGAGTTGCACATTGGCCACTTCCCCGAGGAGGATCGGGACGCCATTCGCACCGACGCCGAGCGCGACTTTGCGCAAGTCGTCGAGACTCTGGATGTAGCCGCGGACGCGGAGGATGAACTCCTTCTCGGCCATCTCGATGGAGCGTCCGCCGACTTCGCCGTTGCTCTTCTGGATGGCCATGCTGACCTCGGCGATGGAGAGATTGTAAGCGCGCAGCTTCGTGGGATCGACGGTGACTTGGTACTGCTTGACGAAGCCGCCGAGCGACGCGACTTCGGCGACGCCTTCCACCGAGGTGAGCTGGTACTTGAGATACCAATCCTGCATCGACCGCAACTCGGCGAGGCTGCGCTCCTTGGAGTTGAGCGAATACATGAACGCCCAACCGACGCCGGTGGCATCCGGGCCGAGCGCGGGGGCGACGTTGCGGGGCAACTGTGAGCTGAGCGAGCTGAGGTACTCGAGCACGCGACTGCGCGCCCAGTAGGGGTCGGTGCCATCCTCGAAGATGACATAGACGAACGAGTAACCGTAGAAGGAGTAGCCACGGACGACCTTCGCCTTGGGGACGGAGAGCATCTTGGTGGTGATCGGATAGGTGACTTGATCCTGGACGATCTGCGGCGCCTGGCCGGGCCACTCGGTGTAGATGATGACCTGGGTGTCGGAGAGATCGGGGATGGCGTCGAGCGGCATGTTGCGCAGGCAAAACAGGCCGGTGAGCACGAGCACCACCGCGGCGAGCAGGACCATGAATTTGTTCCGCAGCGAGAACTCGATGATGGCCTTGAGCATGATGTGTCCGCTCAGTGCTGGTGCCCGGACGCCGGGGGTGGCGTCGCCGGTTCAGTCGCAGGAGTCAGCGCGGGGGCGATCATGACGGGGATGAGCGTCATGCCGCAGCGCGGGCATTTACCGGGCTTGGTCATGTTCACGTCGGCGTGTTCCGGCATCGGGCAGGTGTAGTGATCGACCTTTCCACCCGGCTGTAGCTTCTTGAGCATGTCGTTCCGAACGGGGACGAGGCCCATGCCGCAAATCGGGCACTTGCCCGGGCGCTGATACTTGATCGAAATATGCTCGGGCATCGGGCAGATGAACGAGATGGAATCGTCGACGGGCATGGCGGCACTGACCGCTACTGGCACCTCGGGCTTGTTTTCGCCGTGCTCGCCCGGCGCGGCTGGCGGAGCTTGCGGCTCAATCATTTTCTGGATCGCCTCGCGGAGCTGGCTCTCGGAATCGAGCATGAATTGACCGGAAGTAACCACGCGCTCGCCGGCCTCGAGACCGCTGCGCACTTGATACGTGTAGTTCTCAGACCGCGCTCCGAGCGTGACCGTGCGCGGCTCAAACTTGCCGCCATCTAGCGCGATAAAGACTGTGTTTTTCTCGCCGCTCCGCAACACCGCCATGTCCGGAACGAGCACCGCGTCGTCTGCAATTTCGGATTCAATCTGCACCGTTGCAAACATTCCCGGTTTGAGAAAGAAGCCGGGATTGTGAAACTCCATGCGCACCTTCGCGGTGCGGGTCTTCTCATCGACGGTCGGGTAGATGTAGGTTACGCGCCCGCGGAACTTCCGGTCCGGCAGATACGACAGACTGACGAGAGCTTCCTGGCCGAGTTTGATGAAACCCAAGTCCTGCTCATAGACCTGCGCCTGAACCCACACGGTACTCAAATCGGCGACGCGATACAGCTTCATCCCCGCTTCGACCATCTGCCCCTCAACGACCATCTTCTCGACCACGATCCCGTCCCGCGGCGCGCTGACGCTCAGAGTCTTTTTTGGCTGCCCGCTCTTCTCCAGTTCCGCGATTTGCTCGGGCGACACATCGAAGTATTTGAGTTTGGTGCGCGCACTTTCCTTCAGCCCGCCGCCGCGCGTGGCTGCGAGCGCGTATTCGTTTTGCGCGGTGTAGAGGTCGGGGGAGTAGATTTCAAAAAGCGGTTCGCCCTTGTGGACCTGCCTGCCGGTCGAGTCGACGTAGAGTTTTTCGATCCAGCCTTTGAACTTCGTGGTCACGTCGCTGAGCGCGGTCTCATCGAAGTCGATCATGCCGACGGTGCGGATGATTCTTTGCACCGCGCCTCTCGTTACGAGGGCCGTGCGCAGACCCATGTTTTGAGTCGTTACTGGATCAATCGCGATCGCACCGCGGTCGTTCTCGCCCTCATAGACCGGCACCATATCCATGCCCATACTGTCCTGCCGCGGCGCCTGGCTGATTTCGCCAAGCATCATAGTGGATTTGTAATACTTCACCTGGCGTTCGCCTGGCGCACTCTTCCCGGAGATGGAGGAGGAGGCGCGGCTGCGCGTGAAGAATACGACTGCGCCCGCGACCAGCAGCACTGCGCCGAGGATGACAAGGATGCGCTTCATCTTTTCGATTTTTTGGGTGTGGATTTCGCATCCCCGCCTTCGTCATCGATGCCGACCAGGGCGTCGAGTTCCGCCAGTGCCGCCAGGTAATCGGCGAGTTCCGAAGAGGCTGCGGATTCCGCGTCGCGCAAGGTTCGCTCGGCAGTGATGACCTCGAGGTAGTTACTGATGTCCGTGCGGTAGCCAGCCTGAAGCGTCTCAACGGTTGCTGCCGCGAGCGGCACGATTTTGTCCCGAGAAAGTTGATACTGCTGGGCGAGCGAGGAGATCTTGCTGAGCTGATCGCGGAGCAGCCCGAGCGCCTCCGTCTTCGCCGATTCCAGAGTGCGTCGTGCGCTCTCGACGTTCTGCTCGGCTTCCCGCACACCGGCGGAGTATTTGCGGGGGTTGGCCCACGGGACACTAAAGTAGACGGCGGTGTCGTATTCCGTAAAGACGTCTGAGCTTTCACGAAAATGCCGCGCCGCCACCTGTACTTGCGGATCGGGAATCCATTCGCGATGCGCCAGCTGGAGCTTCGCTTGTTCCGCCAGGACATTCCGCTCGGCTGCTGCGATCTCGGGGCGGTGGGCCAGAATGAGGGGTTCGAGTTCCGTCGATTTCCTAGCCAACGGCTTGAAAGCAATCGCGGCTGGCTGGCCAACGGGTGCGGTGGCGGCCCGATTCATTAGCACATTGAGCGCGGACTGCTGCGCGAACAAATCCTGTTCCAATCGGAAGCGCTCCTGCTCCAACTTTCTGGCGTCCGTTTGTGCCGCGAGCACATCCGCCTGCGAAACTGCGCCGACCTCGTATTTCGCCTTGCTCTCCTCGACGAACTGCACGAGCAAACCCTGGTTCTTCCGGTTGAGCGCAAGTTGCGCATAGGCGTTGCCCAGACGGTGGTAAACAGCCCGCGCTCTCGCTACCACATCGAGCCGCACGCGCCGCACGTCTTCATACGCCGCGCGGGCCTCGGCTTCTGCGACGCGGCCTCGGCTCAAGTTTTTCCCGGAGAGCGGCAGCGCCTGCGAGGCCATCCACTCCGAATCGCTGTAACGGCTGAAGCTTGTCGTCCCGGAGCGCATGAGCTTGACCCCCGTCATCGGATCTTCCCAAGCCCTGGCCTGGGGCACGCGCTCCTTCATCGCCGCCCACTTGGCCGCCGATGCTTGCAGGGCGGGATTGGCGGCGAGCGCTTCGTGAACGACTTGCTGCTCGGAAAGTTCACCTCCGGCAGTGAGAATCCGCGGCGCAATCGGGAAGGCTGTCAGAAGGATGACGAGCGTCGCAGTTCTCATGGTGGCTCAGAACATGGAGGGGTTGTCCTTCCGCGCGGGAAGTTTGCGACCGAGAAAGGCTTGCGGATCGGTCTCAAGTGCCTCGAAGCAGAGCGGACAAAAGACGGTGACGATGTGATCGCCAAACTTGATATTGCAGAGTTGATCGCCCTCGCGCACCGCCTTGAAGCAGACGTTGCACCGCCCGTCGTGGGGCGTTCTTTGTCGGATGGTGAAGGCATGTCACGAACAGGTTGGCTGGCAGGATCGCCGGTATTAGAAGCCACTTCTGCCGCGCCTTTCCCCCGACCCACTCAAGATGGCGGCCGGGGGGAGCCGCCCGACGCGCTGGCGCTGGACGGCTCCGCCTGGGGGTTGGCTCCCGATGGACTTACGCCTTCTTGTGATCCGTGCAGACGTAGGCGGACTTGTCGCCGCACTTGCTGCAGGTGTGGGTGTATTCGGCGACACTGGTGCCCTTGCCGGCGCCGGTCTCCCTCAGCGTGATCTTGCCGCCGCAACCGGCGCAGTCGTGCTTCGCGTCGGGCGCGAACCAGGACATGATGCCCGCCTTGTCCTTTTCGCCCTCTTTCACGTCGAGCGTCTTGCAGGAGGTGCAGGCCATGGCGACTTTGGCTTTCGCAGTACAGCAGGTCATGGCCTCTGCCTTGGAGGTGACTTTGACGGGGAAGTCAGTGGCGCTATGGCCGCCGGGGCCGGCGATCGCAGAGGTGGCGAACATGCCCGCCGCAAGCGCGAGAGCGAGGTGGAATTTTGTGGTTAGGTTCATATGGCTATTTTGTTTTGTTATTTGCTTTGTTTGGTGAGTAGCGTGGCCCACTCGTGAGAGTAGCTTCGTGAAGTTTTGAAAAGTCGGCTCCACGTCCTGTAGCGTTAACTGCGCGTTTCTTGCTGCCGCCTTGGGTTCGACTTATGTCCTCTTTCATGTGCGTGAAGCCTCCAATGCGTTGCGGGATTTTCCATGACCCCACTGATGCGCTTGATCAGCAATCCGGCCAATACCTCCTGCGGTAACGGTCCATAGTCTAAAGCTATGGGAGCAAGACGAGATTGAATGTTCGCACCCGCGCGTGAGGATACACGCGCTACACCGGTGATCGTTATGCCTTCTTCGGCGAGGTGCGTTGGCGCTGGCCTTTTTCCTGGGTGGGCGTTTTTGGGTCGGCGCCGGGGAGGGTGGGCTTGGGGAGGTTGGCGGCTTCGAAACGGGCGAGGCTGAGGGGGCCGGTGGTGTCGGGGAGCGGTGGCGGGGTGGCTTTGGGTTCGTCGAAGCGCAGGGCGGAGGTGAGGTCGCCGAAGGTCTGGCGGCGCCAGTCGGTGATGTTCGGCTCTTTCACGCCGGTGAATTTTTCGAGGAGCTGGAGGACGGAGGAGGGAAATAGAGGGGCTCCGCGATGAAACGTGTCCAGATTTACAATAGGGAAGAGCCATGCCTTTCAAAATACTGATCCGGACGGTGGCATGACCTGGGACGCGTCACGGCGAACCTATTCGGCCACGAGGGGAGAAAGAACGGCCGGTAACGCTAATTGAGGCCCATGGCCTGAAGCAGCGTATCATCGATCTCGCCGTTGACGGGCAAGCGGTGGTCAATCTGGAAGTCGGCGATCGCGCGGCGGGTCTGCCCGCCGATCACGCCGTCTGCCGGTCCCGGATTGTAACCCTGCCGGCTGAGCCGGAGCTGGACGCTCACCGCCAGGGACTGGGAGGCGTATATCCGCCTGGAATTGTAACCGTTGTCGTAACCGTACGGATAGTCATACGCGCCGGTTTCGAAGATCACCCAGTTACCGTCGTTCCACCGGTAGTGATGCTGATTCCAGGTGTGGGACCTTCGACGATCCCAACTCCGCGACACTTCGACCGAAGGCTGGTAGTTGCCCGTGCGCCCGTGGTTCCCGGCCGACGACCGGGAATTCTGCGCGTTCACCGGCACATGGCTATATTGATTCGTCCCGCCGCCCGAAACCACGCTCGGCGCGTGGTGTTGCTGGGGCTGGGTGAAGGATTTCGTGCGCGATACCCCGGGCACGCGGTCCGCATGCGGACGCGACTGGGTGACCGGAGCGGACTTTTTGTCATGGTATTGCTGGGGGGACTTCGCGACGGAATGCGGCGCGGAGGCCTTCTTGTCTGCCGATTTTGGCGCTCCTCCCCCATGGTCCTTCGGAGCCGAAGCGTGCTTGCCCCCGTCCCCTTTCTTCCCACCTCCGCCATCTTTTTTATCGTCACCCTTTTTATCGTCTTTCGCGTACATCGGCTGGGCCAGCAAAACGCAACTCGCTGCGACCAACCCCAAATGGAAGATTCTATTCATAGTAGATGAATCGGCGACGGTGTGATTCCAGCGTTCGTTTATTATAGTTAATATCCATCCGGGATTTCCCGGTTGGCTTCCTGTTCGCAGGGGTGGGGTATTTTCTGTGGTTGGTTCCCCGATCCCCTCGACTGCTACTTGCGGAATCTCGATGTCATTGGGGGCTTCCTCTTCCGCCATGTGTCATCGATAGCCACACGCTATCGCCATATTTGAGGATGAAGCGACATTCTCAGTGTGAAACACTCGCGCTGGTGTGGTCGCATAGCCGCGGGCTATAGGGCCGATGCGGACAAGATATTGGCCGGATGCCCCTTTAACAAGGAGACTAGGGGTATCGCTGAAGTGTTCGCCCTTCATGAATCTACAACGCCTTTCTCCTGATCTGGTTTCCCGTGTGCGTCACTCCATCGAGGGGCGAGGCTACTGCATTTTTGGCGCCGAGGAAATGGAGCGGCTGTTTTCCTTCGTCGAAGGTGGGCATTCGGCGAGAATTCGAGTCCTGTGTGATTTCGCCGATGCGTGTGGCGTTGAATTGGAGACGACGGCACATCTGACGTCGGCACGCTTTGTGAAACTCAAAAGCGAATCGCCACCGTAAATTCGCCGGGGCTTGAACAGCTATCTGCCGCCGTGGTCGACGGTGCCCGTCACGATTGGTTGACTGCCTCCTTTCCCCTTTTTCCGCTCCGAAGTTTCACGCCATCCGGCGGGGTTTAGCGAGAGCGAATCCAGGGCTGCTTTTGCTTGCTCCACCGCGAGCGGGGCGCTTTGCTTTTTCTGGCATGAGTGCAAAAGCATCCCGCGACATCCCCGCAGGCGAAGAGGCGATCCGCGCCCGGCTGACCGCGTGGCACGCCCAGCAAGCGACGCTGGAGCCGGCGGAGATTCCGCGCGCCTTGCGCCCGTATGCCAGCACGGCGGCGGTGTGGGGAATCGGCAGTGATGGCTTGCGCCAATTTCACCTGAGCCAGCATTCAATGGCGGAAATCCTCGCGGTCTACGACGCGATGGAGGAAGAGCGCATTGCGTTCGAGCGGTTCTGGAAGAAGCTCTCGGCAAAAATTCTGGGCGGAGAGTCGCTGACCAAAACGGAGGGTTGTTTTTGGGCGTTGCAGTCGATGCATGCGGAGGTGAGCGCGCACCTTTTCGCCCAAGGGAGACCGACGGAATGAAACCGGTTGAGGGATATTGCCTGATCAAGCCGGAGGACTTGTCCTGGCGGCCGTCGAACATGATGCGGATTCCGAATGCGGATTTCCTGGAGCGGACGGGAAGCGAGATGCTCGGTGCGCGACTCTGGCGGTTTCCGCCGCGCAGCGCCAATACGCTGCACAAGCATGTGCTGGCCGAGGAGTTCTATTTTGTGGTGCAGGGTACGGGGCGGATTCGCGTCGGCGAGGAGACGCTGACGGTGCCGCAGCATGGCGGAATCCTGGTGGGACCCGGGCAGTTGCGGCAGGTCTTCAATGACACGGACGCGGAGGTGCTGTGGCTGATCGTGGGCGCGCCGGAAGCGGAGTTCGGACCGGAGGGAGTGATCGATCTGAAGAAGATTTACCCGGTGGATCCGACGCAGTTGCCCAAGGAACTGGAGGGCAGTGAGTGGCCGCCGAAATGAAATCGAGGATTCCTTACTTCTTCGGCGCATTATTGTTCGCGTCTTTCGTGGTGGGTTCGGTCGTCACCGGGCGCACGGGCTCCTCCCGCGGCGGGCGGCTTTCCGTCGAGGACGCGCCGGTCGCCTTTTGGGCCACCGTCGCCATTTTTGCCGGAGGCGCCGTCTACATGATTTACCTGGGGTGCAAGCGAGGAGACGAATGAAGCGGCGCCATTCGGGTTCCATGTCAGGCACATGACACTCATCTTATGTCCTATCGATTGATGTTTCTCCTTACGTGGCTGGCGTCCGCTTTTCTGCGACCGGTCTGCGCCGCGGAACCGCTCACCGAGGCGCAATTGGAGCGATTAGTTCAGGAATCGCCCAAGCTTCATCTGCCGGAACTGATTGCTTTCAACGAGGGCAAGCTGGAGCGGATTTACCAGGCGAAGCTGCAGGCGGCCGACCCGGAATATCGTGCCGCATTGCAAAAGTCGCAGGAGGCCTGGCGGAAGTTTTACGAAGCGGATCTCGTCGTGGGAGCGCTCGATACGCGGGGCGGCAGCGGGCAGGCCGTGTTTGCGATGGAGCGGCATGTCTATCAGTTGCGGCTGCGCATCTATCAGCTCAGCACGGATTTTCTCCAAGGATGGGCGCCGATTCCAAAAGTCGACGAACCGGCGCCAAAGCATCTCGCGAAATAGATTTCCATGGCGGTTGCCAAAGGTAATTGCTGAGTCCGCACTGGCTTTGGACGCCGGAGGCCCTCCGGGCCGGTGACCCGGAAATTACTTTGGCAGATGCTCCAACCCGGCACGAGTGGCGGAGAGGCAACGGTGCCGCTCAAGGTCATCGCGGGACGATCAGTACGGGCGGATGCGGGTGACGGCGACTTCCGGGGGCTGGCCGCCGGACTTGGTGAAGCGCGCACTTTTCTGGGGACAGGTGTTGTTGTCGCCATAGAGCGACCAGGGGCCGCCGGGGACGTCCTTGGCTTCCACAAATTTCCAGTCGGTGACGTCGGTGCTCTGGAGGCCGAGATAGTCGCGCACGGCGGGAGAGACGTCGAGGCCGGCGCCTTGGTTGAGATTCGGCTTGGGCTTCTCCATGCCGAAGACGTACTGCCAGTGGTCGGTGCGAAAGGGGCCGCAGTCGCTCCATTGGGCGTAGACCACCCGGCCGACGCGGTTGCGGATGGCGATCCAACGGTCGCGGCAGACGGATTGGCCTTCTTTGCGAAAGGCTTCCCGGAACCAGGGGATGACGACGCGCGCCTCGGGTTTGGTGGTGCCGCGGGTGACGTCGTTGTAAGGCAGGGCGACGTAGAAGGGGTTTTGCCGCGGGGTGAATTTGGTCGGGATGAAGTTGCGCCGCGCCTCGGGGTTGGGGTTGTCGTAGCCGCCGTAGGCGCGCGTCCAATTGGAGTCCCACGAGCTGGCGAAATTCGGGGTGAAATTGTGGCCGCCCACGGGTTCGCCGATCCAGAAGACGGTGGTGACGATGTTGGTCTTCCACGGATAGCGGCTGGCGACGTTGTTGTTGTAGGTGGTGGAGGTGATCCGGATGGAGGGGGTGGCGGCGGGCTGGATCTTGAGCGGCGCCGGTGTCGGGGTCGCGCGCTGGGCAATGGGACGTGGGCTGGGCGTGGCGGCGGGGGTCGGTGACGCGCGCTGAGCGATCGGGCGTGGGCTGGGGGTGGGACTGGTCGCAGCATGCGTCGCCGGCGCACGCTGGGCGATGGGACGCGGGCTGGCGGTGGGGCTGGGCGAGGCGCGCGCGATCTTGGGGCGGGGCGTGGCGGCGGGGGTCTCCGGGGCGCGCGGCGCGGCAGGGGGCGGGGTCTCGGCGGTGGCGCGGTCGGCGAGGCGGGTCTTTTTGGGAGTGGGGGTCGGGGAGGCAGCGTGCGCGTCGGCAGTACGCCGGGGTGCCGGGGTCGCGGATTGAGTGTCCACGACCGCTTTCTGGACGGGCGTCGGGTTGGGTGCGGGCGTTTCTTCAGGACGCACGTCCAAGGGTCGCAGGGCCGGGGCGCGGATTTCCGCGAAACGCTTTTTGATGACGGGAGCGGGGGTCGGCGTGGGCGAAGGGGCGGCTTCCGCCCCGCCCCGGGATTTCAGCCATTCCAGTCGCTTGGCCGCATCGCTTCCGGCAGTGGCACCACCCGGCGCTACGGTTTGTCCGACCACGATTTGGATCGGCAGAAAGAGGGCAACTGCGAGGAGAGAACGAGAAAGCAAACTTCCAATGGGTTGGAGCTTCATTCAGGGGGCAACGCCGGATGATATAACACCTCACGCCAAGAGCGCAAAGTGATTCCCCGCTGCGTGACGTCGCCCGACGAAGGCGCGGGACTAAGAACGCGCACCTTGAATTGCCTTTAATTACCTTGAGGCGGCTTGATTTCTCAAGCCGGGATCCTCCGCCATTCTTTCGCGATCGATTTCGTCGTCTCTTAGGACTTCGTGGGCGGAGTCGCGAGGGCCGCGGCTTTGGCGCCGCCGGTCTTGAGCGTCTCGTAGTCGGCGCGGCGCTTGTCGGCTTCGGCCTTGGCGGCCTCGACTTCCTTGGCGGCGGCGGTGGCCGCTTGCTCGGCCTGGACCTTTTGGGTCTCCGCGTCTTTCACAATCTGGGGCATGTCCTTCTGCAAACGCGCGGCGAGTTGGGTGGCGGCCTCGACGTCTTTCTTCACCTGGGCGATGGCTTTCTCGGCTTCCGCCGCCGCCTTCACCGCAGGCTTCAAGGCGCGCTTGGCGTCGTCCAAAGCGGCCCGCGCCTTGTCGGCTTCGGCCTGCGCGGTTTTGACTTCGGGGGCTTCCATGTTCTTCACGCTGGCCGCCGTGAGGGCGGCCTGGGTGGTGACGATCTCCGCTTTTTTGGCCTGATACTTGGTCTGGAGGGCGACGTATTCCGGGCTGCCGGGCGAGTGGGAATTGCGCTCCTCGCGCAATTTGGCGGCGTCCGCGTTGAGCGTCTCCATCTTCTTGGTCAACGCCGTGACGTCGCCCATGGTGGGCGCGGCATCCATGACGGTCTGCGCGCTCTTGTCTTTTTCCTTCGAGGCGTCGTCAGCCGCGGCCACGACTTTCTTGGCGGTCTCGACGGCTTCGCGAGCCTGGGCGAACGCGGCTTCCTTGTCCTGAATCTTCTTCGGCGCTTCGGCCACGGTCTTCTGCGCATTCGCGAGATCGTTCTTTGCGTTCACAATGGCCTGCGGGGCGTCCTTGATCGCCTGCACGAGCTGGTCGTATTGCGACTGTTTGTCGAGGAGAGCGGTGTGGGCGTTGTGAGCATGCTGCAACACCTGCGCGAATTTCCAGTGCTCGGCGTCGGCTTTGGAGGAAGCGAGCTGCGCGGTCGTCTCGTCGAGCGAGGCCTTGATCTTGGCGAGTTCCTGCTCGGCGGCGGTGACGGCGGCAGCGGGCGCGGCGGGCTTTTGCGCGTCGGCGAGTTGGGTGCCGGCTTGCTGCAACACTTTCTCGGCAGCGGCGATGCTGGCGGGAGTGGCGGCGCGGAGCTTGGCCAGCGCGGCCTCGGCTTGGGCGATCTGCTCTTTTTTGGCGGTGAAGGGCTTTTGCGTTTCCGCCTGCGCAGCGGTCTTCGCCGTGACTTCCTGTTTCGCGCTGTCGATATCGGCCGGGGGCGTATTGATGGCGCCCTGTTTTTCGGCGAGGGTTTTCTGCGCGGCCGCTGTGGCGGCTTTGGCGTCATCGATCGCCTTTTGCAGGGCGGGCAATTCCGTCTTCCATTGCGCGAGGCTCTTCTCCGCCGCGGGCACGGCGGCTTTGTGCGCGTCGACAATCTTTTGCGCTTCCAGCTTGTGCGTCTCGGCGGCGGCGATGGCGGCCTTGTGCGCGTCGTCCGCGGCGGTCTGCGCGGCTTTCAGCTTGGCCTCGGCGGCGGGGAGTTGCTGTTGCAAACCGGGCAGCGCGGCTTGAGCGTCGGTGAGTTTCTTCGCAGTGTCGGCGACGCGCTCGGCGAGCGACGGCGGGTTGGCGGTGAGTTCGCCGAGGGCTTTGCCGTCGAGCTTGGTGACCTGGATTTTACCGGTCCAATCGCCGACGATCATGCGATCATTGGAGAGTCCGGCGCGCAGGGCGATGTCGCCCATCGGCGCAGTCTGGCCGAGCACCTTGCCGTCCTGATCCCAGACCTTGGCGATCTTGTCGCGACCGCAGGAGATGAGTTTGCCTTCGGGCGTAAAGTCGACCCACTCAGCGCCGCCCGGATGGGCGTTCCACGAACGGATTTCCTTCCCCTCCTTGGCGTCCCAGAGCGAGATCTTGCCGTCTTCGCTGCACGAGGCGAGCACGCCGGGCATGAAGGCGAGGCCG
>NZ_JBDUCX010000363.1:0-4643 GCF_040003245.1 Chthoniobacter sp. | reverse complement strand
TTACCGCGGGGACTTCGCTAACTTTTTGCAGAAAGGATGAAATATCCGGGTTAAGGCCCTGAGCAAACGCTTTGTAGAGATCTACTGCTTCATAACCAGCTTGCCGACTGGCAAGCTCCAGCATATTTCTTGTGGGTTCGATTTCATTTTCTTTTGCTCGAAGCGGTTTAGCTTTTTGGAAAAGCTCGTATTGCTTAAGGAGTTTCCTTGCTTCCTGCCCTTTTTCGGTGGCCTCGCGGATAGCGGAAAGTGCCTGGATAGTAAGAATAGAGATGACCGTTATCTCTCGACATACTGTAGTGGATTTGAATCCAGGCCGCACTTCCATATTGAATCCGAGCACGCGGGCGCTACCGATAGGCAACTTCTTTCTTATCGCATCAACGTCAGGGAACAGAGGGTCTTTAGTGATATTGACTGGCCAGCTTAAGTGTTTAGCGGCTATTGTTTGTGCGACGCTCGGGTGTTGTGAGGTGATTTCCTTCACGAAGTTGGCACCTTCTTCGATAGCGCTAACAAGGGTATTAAACGGTAACGCATCGCCATCCTTTGCCAATTCTGATAAAATGCGAAGGTTCTCTCCAATTGTATAGCTTATCTCCATCAACGCGATCTGCCTCGATTGGACACGTTCGTCTCCTGCTTCTCCGAGATCGGAAGGGTCCATCGTTGGCACCACGTCATGATTCTGTAGTTTTGTTTCTGCTCGCCTTGCTTTCGACTTTTTCATTTCAAAATGTCGGGCAGGCTCTCCGCCGCTTTGCGCAGAGATCCGGTTTCGCTACGGGTGCAGATGGCGCTGATCGCTGGACTGTCGTGGCGCATGGAGGTGCGGGATTGAGAGTTGAAGACGGTCATGCAGGTTAATTCGCAGAACCAATCGATGGAATGGCATTAATCGCCGCTCTCAGGGGTTCGATCTCGTGATGCGTGTAGTGGGAGTTCATGATATCACTCGTGTGCCCGGTAAGCTTTTTTCGGATTTCTTGTGAGACGCCCGCGTTTGCCATCGCTGAATTGAAGCTATGCCTCAGTGAGTGAAATGAATAGGCATTCACCGTGCGCCCCTTGGTGCCTCGTGATGGCGAGAGAATTGCGTTTGCTACGCCAGCTCGCTCCATGATGGTCGCGAATCGGCGTGTGCGTGTCCCTGTCCCGTAGCGTGCCAACGTCGGAAAAACGAGAGCCTTGCCAGAATCGGGAGCCGACAATTCGAGAAGATAGGCTTCAAGCTCTGGATGAAGTGGAACCCTGACGAGTTTGCCGGTTTTCTGCGCCCGGTAGGTAAGCAACTTTGCTGGCAAATCTATTGCGCTCCAAGCCAAGTTCACCGTGTCGCCAATTCGCGTGCCGGTGTAGTAGGAGAACAAAATCGCTCCTTGCCATTCGTTCTCGTCATTGAAGACGGACTTGGCGTTTTCACGCGCAGTGGTCGCACGGAGTAAAGCCGCCACTTGCTCTGCACTGAAAGGGTGCCGCGAAGTCTTTTCGCCGCTTCCGTCTTTCGTTATTCCAGGAAGCTCTACAGCTTCCACAGGGTTCGTCGTGAGAATTCCCTGCCGCCGGGCCGCATTGAATGGAATGCGAAGAATTTCGAGCCTCCCCCGAATCGAGTTCGGATTTTTGCCGCTGGCGATCTCAGCATCCCGAAAGGCGGAAATATCCTTGGGGTTGATAGCTGCGATGCCGAGCTTGGCTCGCCCACCAAGGTGCGCGAGAAATTGCGAAACTGCCGCACCGTAGTTTTTGAAGGTGCTCGCTGATTTGGCGACTTGCTTGCCGCGAAGCCAGTTCTGCAAAAAACCTTCCGTTGTGTGGAACGGGAGCGACTCGCCCGTGGCGCGTTCCAGCACTTCGGATAAGAGTGCTCGCGCTCGCGTCTCAGTGAGCGTCCCTGCCTGCGCCATTTTCTCCGCACGTTCCAGCGTGAGACAGAATTCGAGGGCCTGTGCCCGCCCCGTTTGCTTCGTGGATTTTTTCAGCCTCCGCCCGTCCGCCGCTCGGTAGCAGCAAATCCAGAACGGACTTCTCCCTGCGGAGTCTTTAGTAAGCGTTGCCATGTCCGAACAATAGTCAGAACACGCAGCGGTGTCCAATAAAGTTCACCGAGGACTTATCCCACCCGAATTACAGAGTAATTGAGGCCATTCTACTTCAGCGGTTTTCCGTGGATACAAGTTGCTCTTGTAGCCAAGCGTCGCGGCCAGCGCCTGGAAGAGCGCTTCATCCGGCCCGTGCAATTCCGCGAGACGCGCCAGCAACCCCGCTTTGCGCCGCAGGCGAAACTGCGCCGCGCCCAGCAACACCTCGCGCACTTTCTCATCCGGGAGATCGCGCAAGGGCCCGGCACAGCGTCCAATCCGGGCTTCGGGGAGTGACGGCGCGAGATCGCCGTTGAGCTTGCTCAGGTCGAGCAACACCTGCGGCACCAGCCGATGCTGCGCGGTGCGGGTGAAGAATTCCGCGCCACCGGGCCGCGTAAAAATGTGGAGGACGACTGATTCGTAGTCCGGATTGGTCGCGTGCCCGTGGCGTTCCCAATCCCGCGCCTCGAGATCGATCTCAATGCGTCCACTGACCGCTTCGCCGTTGTCAAAAGACACCGCCGCCTCGGCGAAATCCGGGCCGGCCTCGCGGTTCCAGACACCGAATTGCACGATCCGCACCGTCTGGCCGGTCGTGGTCGCAAACTCCCGGCCAAAATCCCCGGCGAACCAATGCGCCTGCAATTCCAGCTCATCCCAGTCACGCGGCACTGCGACCAGCGGCTCCTCGCGCACGAGCGCAACGCGCAGATTCTCGTATCGGTTCCCGGCATTCATCGCACCATCGTCTTCACGGGCGGGGACAAACTCAATGCCTGGCCGAAGCCGCCTGGGGCGGGGCCGGCGCGACGCGCGACTCCGTGAGCGTCCGCAGGAGATCGACCGCCGGCGAGTGGGAATTGGCCGCGATCATTTTCTGCGCGAGGGCCTTCGCTTCCGCGGCGCGATTGGAGCCCTGCAACTGAATGATCTCGTGCACCGCGACCCGCATCGCGTCCTCGCCCTTGCCATAGTACTCCCGCGCCAGCGCAAAGCTGGCCAGCGCGCCATCGCGATCGTTCACCGAAACCTGCAACAGCCCGAGCCCTTCCATGATCATCCCGCTGTGGTCTTTTTTCCCCAAGGCGCGCAAGTCCTCATCCCCTTTCGCGCGATCCACGGAGAACCATGCGCGACCCGCCTCGCGAAAGTCCGCCCACTCGCCGGAGGTCGGCTTTTCCTCCAGCTCGGCCGCACCTTTGAAAGGACGGTAGAGCGGATCGCCGACGAAAGTCGTCATCCACGAAAGCGCCCGCTGCGCCATGTAACAGCTCTCGGCGAAGGAAAATCCCGCGCGCAGGCGGTCGTGAAAGACATCCAGTTGCGGCGTGAGCGACAGGTACGGCTCGTAGACATTCCCAAAAGTCGCCGCCGCGCCCGCGGAAACCAGCGGCCCCACCCAATGGTGCAGCGGATCGCGCAGCGTCGCCGCACTGAAGGAATGGATGTGCACGGCGACCGCCCCCTTGGCAAAGCGAAAATCCGGCCGTACGAACGGCCCGCTGATGTGCTCGGCATACCAGCCGAAATAGAGGCCGGCGTGCTCCATCGGATAGCTCTCGGGAAAGAGACCGGGGCCGTTGTCGAGCACCACGGGCGTACCGTGCCGGCGGGCAGAATTGGCCAGGGCATAGAGCCACGTATCGCCCTCGAGATAACCGGCTTCCTTGATATTGCGGGCATCGATATATGCCAGGCCCGTGAGCCCTTTTTCCTCGGCTTCGAGCGAATCGGTGATCATCCGCCGCACGATCTCCGGGCTCGGGGCATCGAGCCGGCAGACGAGCAGCAACTCCGGGCGGTGGGCATCGAATATCCCCGAAAAGCTGCGGAAATAAGTATTGGGCACCGCGCCGGAAATCATATGCATCCGGTAGCCGAGGATGGCCAACTCGGAATCCACCGCCGCCGCATTCACCGTGGCCACGGGGCCGACGCCGACCACCTTGTCGCCCGCGTAGCCCGGCGCTTCGGCGATTTTCAGCGGGATGCCGCGAATCAGGGCCACGAAACGGATCTTGTTCGACTCGACCGGCCCGAGCGGGCTCTCGGGGTCACGCAGCTTCCACCAGAGATTGGAGGTAAACGCCCGGCGCAGCGGCTCGGCGATAGTGTGTTCGTATTCGTCGCGAGTGATCTCCTCCGTCTTGGCCGTCTTCAGCCCGATGACCTGCTCCTTCGGAATGCCGCGCTTCTCCGCGTAGAAATGCGCCAGTTCCACTGAGTCGCGGTCCGTTTCGTTGAAGACGACCAGCGTCGCCGCGGCGTAAGGATTGGGCACGTTGATCGAATGCACGGCCACGGCGCGCGGAGGCTTCGGCGCGGCCATCGCCATCGGCAGGAGGCCGCACGCGAAGGTGAGGGCCAGCAGGTGTGCAATTCGGGGGGACAATTTCATATTTCGATCTTCAAGCCATCATACGCGAGGCGGACGCCGGGCGGGAGGTCGGCCTCCGCTTCGGCATGCATTACATCATGGCTCAAATGAGTGAACCATGTCTGCCCCGGCGCGACCTCCTGCGCAAGCGCCAGTGCTTCCTCCACATTCATATGGGTGGG
>NZ_JBDUCX010000010.1:0-45368 GCF_040003245.1 Chthoniobacter sp. | reverse complement strand
GAGCAAAAGTTTCTTCATGGCAAATTCAAACGGCAACGGTTTCCAACGGACGGGCGCAGCGCGCGACCCGATGGCTGATTTCCGAAAGCAGTTCCTCCCGGGCACACGCACCTTTCTGCAGGATGCGACTGACCTGACCATCGAGCAGTGCGCGATCCTCGGCGGCGATGTCCTTGGCGGTCATGACGAGGATGGGAATGTCGTGCCACTCGGCATGGGCGCGGACTTCCTTGGTAAATTGGAAGCCATCCATCTCCGGCATCATCAGGTCGAGCAGGATGAGGGCGGGCCGAATGGTGGCCAGCTTCTTCAACGCTTCGACGCCGTTGGTCGCCTCGACCACGACAAACTCTTCCTTTTCGAGCGACGCCCGCAGCATTTCCCGGGTGACCTCGTCGTCCTCCACCACGAGCACGGTGGGCTTGTCCTGCCGGTTGCAATACTTGCGCAAGGTCGCCACGAAATCGCTGCGGTCGATCGGCTTGAGCATGTAATCGTCCACACCGAGCGAGAAACCCATCTCGCGGTTGTTCACCATGGTCAGCATGACGACGGGGATATCCGAAAGTTCGGGGTCACCCTTGAGCCGGGTGAGCACGGACCAGCCGTCCATCGTGGGCATCATGACATCGAGGACGATCATCGCGGGGCGAAGCTTGCGCGCCAATTCCAGGCCCTCCGGGCCGTTCTGGGCGCCGATGACCGCGATGCCTTCCTTTTGGAGAAAGCGCCGCACGAGATCGTGGACGGTCGGGTCGTCGTCGATCAACAAAACTTGCGGCTGGCCTGCCACCACGTCGATCGTGTCCGGCGGCGCGTTGAGCGCATCGCTCGGCGCCGCCGTTTCTTCCGTGCTGCTCGACGGCAGGACCGCCGGCACGCGCAAAGTGAAAACCGAACCTTGTCCCAGGGCGCTTTTGACGGCCACGTCGCCGCCAATCAAACGGCTGAACTCGCGGGTGATCGCGAGGCCCAGTCCGGTACCCCCAAACTTCCGCGTCGTGGACGCATCGGCTTGCGTGAAGGCCTCGAAAACTTTCTGCGTCTGTTCCGGCGTCATGCCCACCCCGGTATCGCGGACGTGAAAGACGAGCCAGTCCCGGCCGCCATCGGTCACGCGTTCGGCCTCGAGCCGGACCTTGCCTTCCCTGGTGAACTTGCCCGCATTGCCGAGAAGGTTGAAAAGGCTCTGCCGCACCTTGGTCACGTCGGTGTGCATGGTGCCGAGGTTGGGCGACGCCACGATCTCGAAATAATTGCTGTTTTTTTCCACCACCGGCGCCACGGTCGCCGACACTTCCTCGATCATCTTCGCCACCTCGAAGGTCTCGGCGTGCAGATCCATCTTGCCGGCCTCGATCTTGGCGATGTCGAGCACGCCGTTGATCAGCGCCAGCAGGTGCTTGCCGGCGGATTCGATCTTCGAAAGGTCACGAATGAAGCTCTTCAGCTCGAGGTCCTCGGCCTCTTCGCGCATGAGTTCGCTGTAGCCGATGATCGCATTGAGCGGCGTGCGCAGCTCGTGGCTCATGTTCGCCAGGAACTGGCTCTTCGACCGGCTCGCTTCCTCCGCCGATTCCTTGGCGCGGCGCAACTCTGCCTCCGCCCGCTTGCGCGCTGTGATGTCCTCGACCGTCCCCTCGTAGTAAAGCACCGTTCCGTCTTCTCCGCGGATCACGCGGACGTTTTCCGAGATCCAGATCACGGTGCCATCCTTGCGGTAGATCTGCGACTCAAAGCCCCACACGGAGTCATTCTCATTCATCAGCCGGATGAACTCCGGGCGCCGCCCGACATCCACGTAAAGTTGCCGTGCAATCTCCTGCACGTTCCCCTTCAGTTCATCCGTCGACTCGTAGCCGTAAATGTGGGCGAGCGCGGGGTTGGCCAGCAGATACTGCCCGTCGGGAGTAGTCTGAAAGATGCCTTCAATGGCGTGTTCAACGATGCTCCGGTACGTGGCGTCAGTCACACACTCGGATTCATGGGATGTAGCTGTTGCGTGCACAGGTATTTGGATAGGGCTCCCCCGGCTGGTGGCCGGAGATTTGTCAATCATGCGAAAGCAGGATCGCTGCCATTGGGTTTCTCCCGCGTGTTCCCACGGCTCCCATCGGGCTTTTCGTCGTACCTAAGTCACCAGCAGAGGATAATTTACGTGGGATTGCTGAAGTGGCGATTTTTTTACACCTCACCCTCTGCGGGAGCCGTGGAACCACGGGTGCGTCGCAGACTTGACTTGCCGCCCGGCATCTTCGCCAATGGCACCTATGAAATTCCTCCTCCCTGCCGCCCTCGCGGCGCTCCTTACAGTGACCGGCGCGATGGCCGGTTCTTTCCCCGATGATCTCAAGATTGGTGGCTTCGTAGTCGGCTGCCAGGCCTGGACCTTCAACCGTTTCACGGTCATGGAAGCGATCGACAAGACCGCCGAAACGGGGGCCAAGGTCATCGAATTCTTCCCCGGCCAGAAACTCTCGCCCGACCAGGCGGACATCCAGTTCAGCCACGAGCCAGCCCGCGGCGCCGATCGCAAGAAGCCTTCGGAAAAGCTGGACGGCGATGCCGCCAAGGCCGTGTGGGAAAAGGTGAAAGCCAAGCTCGCGGAAAAAGGCATCACCCCGGTGGCCTACGGCGTGGTGGGCATCCCGAAGGATGAAGCCGGTGCGCGCAAGATCTTCGAGTTCGCCAAGTATTTCGGCATCCGCGTCATCAATACGGAATCCGTGGACGCCATCGACATCTTCGAGCCACTGGTCAAGGAATACGACATCAAGGTCGGCTTCCACGATCACCCGAAGCGCCCCGATCACCCGGAATACAAGATGTGGGACCCCGAATACATCCTGTCCGTGGTGAAAGACCGCGACCCGCGCATCGGCTCCTGCGCCGATACCGGCCACTGGGTGCGCAGCGGATTGAAGCCCGTCGATTGCCTCCGCATTCTCAAGGGCCACATCGTTTCGAGCCACCTCAAGGATCTCAACGTCCCGCTGCCCAGCGGCCATGACGTGCCTTGGGGCCAGGGAGTGAGCGATGTCCCCGGCATCCTCGAGGAGTACAAGGCGCAGGGCTTCGTCGGTCCGATCTCCGTGGAATACGAATACCACCAGGAGGACAACCTCGCCGAAGCCAAGGAGTGCATCGATTACATCCGCACCCAAGGCGCGAAGAAGTAAGCGCCGTCGAATAACTTCAAATCAACCCACGGCGGGCGTCGCGAGGCGCCCGCCGTTTTGCTGGCCGGGATTATTTTGCGGGCAAAACGTCTTCCGGCAGCGGCTGGCCTTTGGTTTCCGGCAGGAAGATCAACACGACGAGACCGAGGAGGAAGACCGCACTCATGTAGCTGGCGGCGTTGCGAAAAGCGTCGATCCGCGCGTCCGGAGTCGTCGCCCCAGCCTTGAGCGCCGCCTGAAGTTTGCCAATGGTGATCGGTCCGCTGGCCGCGATGAAGCGGCCGACATTGTAGCAAAAGCTCGTGCCCGTGCTGCGCAGCCGGGTCGGGAACAGTTCCGGTAAATAGATCGCAAATCCCGCGAAGAGCGAAAGCTGGCAGGCGCCCATGATCGGGCTCATCCAAAAGACGTGGGTCCAGCTATTGAAGAACTGGAAATAGCCGATCGTCGCGACCATGGCGGCAATGAAGGCAATGACAAAAGCCGGCTTGCGGCCGTGGCTCTGCGCGATCTTGGCCATGAACAGCATACCGCAGAATGCCCCGAGGTTTTGGAAGATGGAGTTCCAGCCGATCCACCGGGCTTTGGCCGCGGCGATGTTGTCAGCGGAGATATGCATTTCGCGCAGCGAACGCTCGATCACCGGACCCACTAATTCCGGGGCAAAAAAGCCGATGCCCCACAAGCCGATGACCCCGACCACGCAGAGCAACATGCCGAAGATCGCATTGTGACGCCACCGCGCCTCACCGAAGAGCGACGCATAGGAACCAAACGCCACGCCAGTGCGGCGGCCTTCCGCCCGCGCGAGCACCCATTTCTCCGGTTCCTTCATGCGCAACTGCACCAGCACGCAGAGAAAGGCCGGCGCCGCACCGATGAGGAACATCGCTTTCCACGACCAGGCGGCGGAAACCGTCTTCCCGGCGATGAGGCTGCCCATCCAGATGCTGATGAGACCCGCCGTCACATTGCCAATCGCGGACAGCGCCTGAAACGCTCCCAGCGCGCCGACTCGCGAGCGGTCGGGCAACGTATCCGCGATCAACGCCACGGCCAACCCGACCACGCCACCGACTCCCAGGCCGGTGATAAAGCGGTAAATCGCAAAATCCAGCCAGCCCGTGGATAGCGCCGAAAGTCCGGTAAAAACGGAATACATGAGCACGGTGATGGTCAGCGTGCGCGCCCGCCCGATCCGGTCGCCAACCGCGCCGAAGATCAAGCCGCCGGTGGCCCACCCGGCGATGAAGATCGCCGTGGCGTAGCCGCCGTAGACATTCGTGTCCGTGCCCGGAGGCAGCAGATTCGTCATGGCGGAATTGCGGGCGAGGATGAAGATCTGCTGATCGAGGCAGTCAAAAACCCACGCCATGCTGGCCATGATGAAGACAAACCAGTGGTAGCCGGTGAGGTTCTTCCACCAAGGGAGATTCGGGGTATCGGAGGGGGCGTGCATGGGAGGTCGAGGCTGAAGGCGAAGGCCGGTGCGGCCAAGTAAAAAACCCGGCGGCACCGGGTTTGTTGGGCATTCCTGCCGCTCAGCGATTCTGCGACTCTGCGCTGAGGATAAAGCGCGCGATCTGCGAGGCAGCGTCGGGCCGGCTCAGGCGCGTGATGTTCTGCTCCCACACGCGCCACTCCGCGGCGCCATCGGCGAAAAGTTGCTCGATCTTCCGGGCCAGCGCGTCCGGCGTCGGACACAATGCACCGCATTTGTTTTGGAAAAGCAGTTCCGCGTTGCCTTCCTCCTGGCCGGGCACGACCTGCGTCATGAGCATGGGCGTGCACGCGGCGGTGCACTCCTGCACCGTCGCGCCGCCGGCCTTGCCGATCAGGACGTGGTGCGTCATCAACAATTCAGGCATCTGCTTGGTCCAGCCATGGATCTCCACCGGGCGCCCGGCGCGCGCGGCAGCTTCCTCCACGCGGGCGCGCAGTTCTTCATCACGCCCCACCGTCACGGTGAGATGCAACGGATCGACCCGGAGCAGTCGCTCGACGATGCTGGGCGCCTGCTCCTTGCCGGCATTGATCATGTAAAGCACCCGGGGTGGCGGGCAATCCGGCCGCGCGGGCCGATCCCGGGCAAAGCGCGGTGGCACTGGAAAGCCGAGGACACGGACCCGCTTTTCCGGCACACCGACCCGCATCATGACCGCGGCCGTTTCGTCATTCGGCACCAAAAACGTGTCGCTCCAGCAGCGATGCCAGATGCTGTTGATGGTGATGGAATCGGTCACGATGGTGTGGAAAGCAAAGGGCCGCGACGCAGGATCGGGGTAAAGCCTCTCCACCAGGTAGCCGTAACTCGGATACACCGAGACGACGGCCGACGGCTTCTTTTCCGCAATCATCGCCGCGAGTGCCCGCCTCATCTTGCCGAGGAAGGGCATGGAAAGCGCACCGACCGGCACCTTATCGATCAACGCATAGGCGGCCGCCCAGATTTTGGGCGCACGGTTGATGAGGTCGATATAGCCGCGTCGCGTTTTTTCATAGAAGGCGCCGCCCGTCAGCGCAAAGAGGTCCACAATCTCTGCCTCGGCACCCGCCTCGATCAGCGCAGCATGGAGCCCGCGGGCGGCGGCATTGTGTCCCTCGCCGTAGCCGGCGGTCAGAAGCAGAACTTTCGACATCCGCGGAGTGGAAGGCGATGGCGGGAGGTATGGCAAGTGACAATCGTGCGACAGCACAGCCACAGCACCCTCTTGCAGCGAATCTTCCGTGCTCTGGCACTTTCTCATTTGCGCCCCTCGACATCGGCAGATAACAGCTTTATTATCCCTCACCTCCCACTTTTCCACCCATGAAAAAATCCGCTGCTTTCACGCTCATCGAACTGCTCGTCGTCATCGCCATCATCGCGATTCTTGCCGGAATCGCGCTGCCCGTTTTTCAGAAGGTCCTGGAAAAGGCCCACGCCACCAATGACGCCAGCAACATGCGCCAGATCGGGATCGGCACGGTAGCCTACCTGAATGACAATAATGATACCATTTTCTCGACCACGACCACATTGCAGGACACCGGCGGCAATGCGCTGATGGCCCCGGGGTTGCTGGTCGTCCAATACGTGCCGAACCCAAAGGTTTTCCATTCTCCTTTTGACAAGCGGGCGGACAAAACGACGGGGGCCCCCATCATGAGCTATGGAGTGAATACCAATATCATCAATCGCCCCGCTCAACCTGGTCCCACTGATTTTGACGGCAATTGGACGAAACTTACGGCCGCCTCGCAATTGGTTTACATGGCGCCGAACGTCGATGTCGCCAAGGTGAATGATGTGACTTTTCTCCCCGTGGACGCGAGCGCGGCCGTCGCGATTCCCGTTCCCAGTCCGGCGGTCAGTCGCGCGGACTATCGTGGCACCCACAATAACCGGGGACAGATCAATGCCCTCTATGCAGATGGTCACGTGGCTTCGGTCCAATACAAGGCCTTCACCGCCGCGACCACGGACGACGACAAGAAGGGCTGGAAGCCGATCTACAACCCGTAATCCCGATTCACGCGGGCTGCCGCCTTACAGCCCCTGAAGTGAAAAGAGGCTCGCCCGGAAAGCCTTGGCCAGCGGCGTATAGTCGGCATTTCGCGCGGTCACCTGAAAGATGATTTGCTCCTTGTCGTAAGGAAGAAACAAGATGTTCGAGGTGAAATGCTGGCCGAAGAGGACGTAGGTCAGGGTCACTTCCACCATGGATCGCTGCGCAATGCGCATGCTGCAAATCGCGGCATCCACTACCGTCACCTTGGAGGCCTCCCTCGGCAGCAGCCCGACTGCGACATCACTGTAGGCCTTGACGTTCTCCTCAGTGGCGGGGACTACGGCCGCGATGGGATCCGTCTGCATCACCGCTCCTGCCTGAACGGTGTCCGGAGGCGTCAACGAGAGCTTCCTTCCTCCGCCGCTCAAGGTCCATCCACCAGGCGGTGAATAGGTGATTTTTCGCGACCCATTTTGAAACGCGACATCCGGCACCCTGGTCGCTTCCGCCAGGTAAAAGGAGTCCTTCGGGGTAAAATCAACCTCCCCGAAGACGCGTGGAGCGACGCAAATGAACGCCGCGGCGAAGACTATTGAACGTACCATCTCGCTTTGCTGTAGGTGACGATGAGCAAGGTGCCGGGAGGCGGCTGCGTATAGAAGAGCGTGTCGAAATTCCAGTTTCGGTTCGGCGGACCGTAAACATTGGCGTTGCCCCAGTAGCCGGTGTTCTGCTGGCTCTTGAATAACTCCACCATGGAGCCGTAGTAGGTGAATGTCTTGCTGCCCCAATCCTCCAGGAACCGCGGGAAGTTCTCCGCGCCGCCGCTGTAGCTGTTCGCGCCCGAGCTCGCCGTCCCTGTCGGCACAATCCCGGAAACGATCGCGGCATTGACGGTCGTCGGCGAGGCGATTCGCCCGCTGAGGCTGCCGCTGGAACTCGCATCCGTCCACGCATTCGAGAGGATGTTCACAGCGTCGCCCAAGACCGCGCAGGGCTGCTCTAGATAGCCGGAAACGATGTTGCTGCCCGTGCCGTTGTTGGCCGTGTTGGTGGGGGTTTCCGCCGTCACCGTGCCAGAGCCGTTGACCGTGCGTCCCGTGTTATAGTCGCCTTGAATATAAACCGGGTTCATGCTGACCACCGTCAGGCCGCCGGCGGGCATCTTGGCGCCATTCTTCAAACGCACGCCGCGCTTGACGGTCGAACTTCCGCTCGTGTCCGCCACATAGACGACCCCTTTAAAGCCAGTGCCGACGAGCGCGCCCGCCCCCGTCAGGGCCGCCGTGACCTTGCTCATATCCAGCGTCACAATTCGCATCGTGGCGGCCTCTCGATTATCCTGTAGGGAATCGTTCGTTTTCAGAGCGCTGGTGAAGGTGTTATAGAGAGCCAGATTGGTCCCCGTGCTCGAGCTATTCAGTGTAGTGCCCGCGTTGTTGGTCATTGTCACGGTATTGCTCGCGTCCACCAGGATGCGAATATCGGCCTGGTTGTAGTAACGCGCATTGGCGATCGGATCCGGCGTCCCACTGGTCGGCGGTTCGATCAACTCGTGATAGCCGGAATTATTGGAGGTGCTATTGGTGAAAACCTGAGTCGGATCCATGCCGAATGGCAGCTGAATCTGGCCGCGCGCCGGCGGCAAATTGCTGGGATAATTGGGCGAAGCCGGCGTTTCCGAGTGATCGTTGTCGCCGGGGGCGAAGGCAATGCCCCAATCATTGCCGTAGTCCACCTTGCTGGCGAAAGTGAGCGTGTTGTGCGCCGTGTACAAGCTGCCGTTCGTATGCACCCAACCGGCAATCGTTTGGGTCGCGCCCGGATGAATCTCCAGCAGATCGTTGTAGAAAATAGCGTATTCCCAAGGCGATTTCAGCTCCTTGGTGAAGACGCGCCGCATTTTCATGGTCAGCATGCGACTGGCAAAAGCGGGGATCGTCACGTCGGCCGAAGCAAGATAGTAGGCGGTGTTGGTGCCTGTTTGCATACCTGTGCCGACTGGCGGCGTCGTCGTGCTCGAGGCGAGTGCATTCATCTGCGGATCCACCGCCTGCACTACATAGTTGGCAATCGTGTACGGCGTGCCGGTGCCGGGATTCGCCCCTCGATTGGCGGTAAAGCCCGAGATGGTTGGGAACAATGTCGACGTGGGCAACGGGATGGCGGCGAAGTCCGCCGTCGGCCTCAGCGTATTCGGCGATTCCTTGCAGAGCTCGCGCCAGTAAGCGAAGGCGTAGTCCAGCGCACCGTCGCCCACCTCGGTGGCCCGGCGCTGGGCGTTGCTCGCCACCACGTTGCGGCTCACGGTGGCGGTGTAATTCAGCGACGCGATCACGCAGGCGGATAGCATGGACAGCATGGCCAGGACGGCCAGCATGGTAGAAGCGGAGTTTTTCTTCATCGGATTCAACAGTTACTGGTAGATACAGAGCCGTGCCCGGTAGGGCTCCATCGCGTTAAGAAACATGTTCGCCGCCTTGAAGTGCCGGTTGCTCGTGGACGTATCGGCGGTGGACAAATTGATCGCCGCCACGAAGCGGTTGTACGGTGCACCCAGCGGGGTCACCGGAATACTGAATGGAATGGCCGCTGTCAGGTCATTAGCCATGACCTTGTAGGTATTGTTATTCTTGCGTCCGTAATAAAGCAGCTGACTTCCATTGACGACATAGGTCACGCGGTCAGTGATAAAGCAAACGACATTCACGTCCTGCACAGGCACTCCGAGCTTCGTATAGACCGCGACCGGAAGATTACTGGCCAGAGTCAGGCTGCGGTCCGTGGAACCCGCCCCCACGGCCGAAATGTCGAGTTCGATTTGATGGGTGGGAATGATAAGCCTCTGACCAACCGAGGGAAGGTAGCCATTCACCCGCACCGAAACCTGGCTTTGCCCGGTGGGATATCCTGTAGTGCTCGGCGTGATCTGGAATGGCCCGGCGGCGAAAAGTTGAAAGGTGATCCCGGCGGCTGGACCATTACCGGCAATCGGGGTCTTCGTTGCGTCGGTGAGTTGGGGAATGGAAATGGCGGAGTGCAAATCCTGCTCCATTTGCAGCACGGCTACACGCGCCTCCTGGTGAGCAATATTGATCGCCGTATTCTTGGCGAAGAGAACCATCCCCGTGTTGAGGATATAGTAGAGAATCGGACCGGTGACACCGATGATCGCCGTGCAGATCATCAGTTCGATGAGCGTGTAGGCGCGCTGGCCGAGAAGATGTCGAGTGGTGTGTTTCATGTATCAGCGCAGCGCATCGTGCACATCGAGACGTTGTATTGGCGGCCTTTGTAGAAATAGGAAACGGTCACCGTGGCCCGATAGACGTAAAGGGTATTGCCATTCAGCGCCGAACTGGTGTCCGTCACCACCGTCGTCATCCACCCCAGCACTTTTGCACCGCTGCTGGGATCCGTGTACACGGCCACTGTGGGGGCGCTACTGGTCCCTGTGGAGGTGGTGCCGGGTGTCAACTCCGGCGGAACCTGACTGTACTGGGGATTGAACGGGGCGTCGGAAAGGATCAGGTCGATTTGGTTTTGCGCGACCGTGCTGGCCCCGGTCTGGAGGCGGCAGAGCGCCGCGTTCGTATTCATCCGGATCATCGCGCCGATGGCGGCGGCAGCGGTGATCCCAAACAAGCCGATCGCCACCGTCACTTCCACGATGGTAAACGCAGCGGCATGGAAACGGCGGGAAGATTTCATCTTTGAAAAGTGGGCGCTCAGAGAACGGGTTCTTTCCAGTTCCTATAATCATTGCTTGTGCCGTGAACCGCAAAAGGGTGCATCTATCAGGGTTTTCCCTCTGGCGTTATACAATGTAACGGTCGCCGATGTCCCGTTTTTCTCAGATCAGAGACGACTGATTTGAGAATTGAGAATTTCAGGAGTCGTTCGGGAGATCAACGAACTGACACGGTTTATCAACCGATCTGCCCAGTTGTCGCTGATACTCCAGACGGGGGATTTCAGTCGCGCCAAACGTGACCAAGTGCGGGGTCAGCCATTGCGTATCGAGCAGGGTAAAGTTCCTATGCCGGAGGCGCTCAACCAGTGCGTGCAAGGCTACTTTCGAGGCATCGGTCACCTCATGAAACATCGACTCGCCAAAGAATGCGCCCCCAATGGCCACCCCGTACAGCCCTCCAGCCAGTTTCCCATCCAGCCAGGCTTCCACGGAATGCGCATGGCCCTCGAGGTGCAGATTCACGTAGCTCGCCACGATCACGTCGCTGATCCAGGTTTCCTCCCGCAGCGCACAAGCCTGCATCACCGCTTCAAACGCGGTATTGATCCGAATCTCGAAGCGGCCCCTTTTCAACGCCCGCTTCAATCCATGGGGAACGTGAAAGGTGTCCAGCGGGATGATCGCCCGCGGATCGGGTGAAAACCACGCAATTTCGCCATTCTCCATCGCCATCGGGAAGACCGCGTGGCGGTAGGCGTGGAGCAGCAATTCGACCGGGATCATGCGGGGGCGGTTTATGCCGTACGCCGTCGCTGGACGCAATCCCACGTCTGGTCTTATACTTTCCCTTTCCTTTTTACCCCGCCACCCGCTATCAAACCCCTGCATGAGAGCCATTCTTGCTTTGATTTTCCTCACTGGTGCCTGCCTCGCCCTGGCTGGCTGCGAGAGCGAATTGCCGCCGACCCAAAATAACGGCGTCAATAAACTCGAACGCGGTATTTCCGGACAAGGCGCGCTGACGCAGCCCGACAAGTCCGACGATCCGATCATCAAGGAAAATACGCGCGCCGGGTATTAGCATGGCCGAGCCCGCCGTCTCTCGTATCGTCATCCTCGACTTCGGTTCGCAGTACACTCAGGTCATCGCCCGGCGGATCCGGGAGTGCCAGGTCTTCTCGCAAATCCTCCGCTTCGACGCGTCCGCCAAGGAAATTGCCGCCCTCCAACCCGACGGGCTGATCCTCAGCGGCGGGCCCGCGAGTGTATATGGAAAGGACGCCCCGCACCCCGACAAGGGCATCTTTGACCTTGGCGTGCCTATTCTCGGCATCTGCTATGGCGTGCAACTCATGGCTCACCACCTCGGTGGCAAGGTCGAGCACAGCACCCGCCGCGAGTATGGCCCCGGGCTGCTGCGCCTCACCCGCAGTTCCTCGCCGCTCTTCCACAACCTCCCCAAAGTCCTCGATATCTGGAACAGCCACGGGGACAAAATCACCAAGATGCCCCGTGGCTTCCAAGCCATCGGCAAGACGGACAACTCGCCCTACGCCGTGATCGAACAGCCGAAGAAGAAATTCTACGGCCTGCAATTTCACCCCGAAGTCGTCCACACCCCGCGCGGCAAGGACATCCTCGCCAATTTCGTTTACCAGATTTGCGGCTGCAAAATGGATTGGACGATGGGCTCTTTCATCGACCAGACATGCGAGGAAGTGCGTCGTCAGGTGGGCTCTGATCATGTGATCCTCGGCCTCTCCGGCGGAGTCGATTCCAGCGTCGCTGCGGCCCTGCTCCACAAGGCGATCGGCGATCAACTCACCTGCGTCTTCGTCAACAACGGCCTGCTGCGCTCGAACGAAGCCGAGACTGTGCAGCGTGTCTTCGGCGACAATTTCCATGTGAAGCTGAAATACGTCGATGCCTCCACTCGCTTTCTAAAAAGGCTCAAGGGCGTCACCGATCCCGAGGGCAAGCGGAAGATTATCGGCAACGAATTCGTGCGGGTCTTCGAGGATGCGACGAAGTCGCTCACCCGCGGGAAGAAATCCAAGTTCAAGTTCCTCGCGCAGGGCACGCTCTACCCCGATGTGATCGAGAGCGTCGCCATCGGCGGCAATCCCGCGGCGCTCATCAAGTCGCACCACAACGTCGGCGGCCTGCCGAAGAACATGAAGTTCAAGCTCGTCGAGCCGCTGCGCCAGCTCTTCAAGGACGAGGTCCGCGAAGTCGGTGCGCAACTCGGCCTGCCCAAGGAAATCGTCCAGCGCCAGCCCTTCCCCGGGCCCGGCCTCGCGGTGCGCATCCTCGGCGATATCACGCGCGAACGCCTCCGCATCCTGCGCGAAGCGGATGCCATCGTCGTCGCCGAGATGAAGGCCAGCGACTGGTACTATCGCGTCTGGCAGAGCTTCGCGGTGCTGCTGCCGGTGCGCAGCGTGGGCGTGATGGGCGACGAGCGCACTTACGCGCAGACCATTGCCGTGCGCATCGTCGAGAGCCAGGACGGCATGACGGCCGACTGGGTGAAACTGCCCTACGAATTGCTGGCCAAGATCTCGACCCGTATCAGCAACGAAGTCAAAGGCGTGAACCGCGTTTGCTACGACATCAGCAGCAAACCGCCAGCGACGATTGAGTGGGAATAATTTTGCAGAAAACTCTCATCGACGCCGGCCCCGCCTGAGCAGCGTCTCGAATTCCGCCGCCGCGGGTGAGGTCGCATGTCCCCGGCGCGCAATGACTAACAACTGACGCTCGACCTTGGGGCCACTGAGCCGAACCAGTGCGCAAGCCGGCCTGGCCCGTTGCGCCGCCAGTTCCGGCAAAAGAGCCAGTCCGAGCCCCGCCGCCACCAGCGCCCGGACAGTTTCCAACTCCCCGCTCTCACAAGCCAGCCGCGGCTCGAACCCCGCCGCCCGGCACGCGGCCAGCGCACTATCCCGCGCCCGGCCCTTGAAGAAGACGAACGGCTCCTCCGCCAAGGAAGCGAGACCGATCCGGCGCCGCCGGGCGATGGGGTGATTGGCAGACGCGACGATGACGAACGGCTCCGTCAAGAGGGCCCGTTCGGTGAAGGGTCCGGCGGGCGTGGGATGCTGGATGATGCCCATCTCGACGCGACCGGCCTCCACGCCTTCCGCCACCGACTCGGATGTGCCCTCGACAATGACCAGTTCCACCTGCGGGTGACGCTGGCGAAAAGCGGTCACCGCCGCCGGCAGAAGACCGGCGCTGACCGATGGGATGGCGCCGATGACCAGCTTGCCCCCGCACAAGCCGACCAATTCCTGCACTGCGTGGCGCGCCGCCGCCGCACGGTCGAGCAGCCCCTCGGCATGCCCGCGCAGCGTCTCCCCTGCGGCGGTGAGTGTGCTCTCGCGACGGCCGCGTTGGAAGAGGGGCGTCCCCAGTTCGTCCTCCAGTTTGCGAATTTGTTCGCTCAAGGCCGCCTGGGCGAGATGCAGCCGCGCCGCAGCGCGGGTGAAGTTTCGCTGGCGGGCGACTTCGAGGAAGTATCGGAGCTGGTAGAGTTCCATCGGAAAAACCTTTCGTATTGATCGGAAAGCACTGTTTTACCAATGGCTCACCGGAAGATTCAATGCTGCTCTGATGACTTCGCCCGCCCTCCGGCTCACCCGCCTCCCCACCCTCAAGTCCCCTGCCGATTTCCGCGCCTACTGCACCACGCTGGGTATCGATATCCCGTGTGACGATGCACTGACGACTACCGATTCACCGATCGGCCGACCCGCGGAAGTCGCCATCAACGACAAGCGCCCGGGCAACCGCATCGTCATCCACCCGATGGAAGGCTGGGACGGCACGACCAGCGGCGGCGTGACCGACGAGATGCGGCGGCGCTGGCATCGCTTCGGCGAGAGCGGGGCGAAGATGATCTGCGGCGCCGAGGCCATGGCCGTGCGGCCCGACGGTCGCGCCAATCCCAACCAGCTCATCCTCATCGAGCAAAACAAGGCCGGCATCGCCGAGTTGCTCGGCATCTTGAAAGCCGCCCACCAGGAACTCTACGGCACCGTCGATGATCTCGTGATCGGTTTCCAGCTCACCCACTCCGGACGCTTCTGCCGCCCGCACGACAAGCGCTGGGAATCGCGCATCGCCTTTCGCCACCCGATCCTCGATCGCAAGTTCAACGTCACCAGTGATGATCAGGTCTTCACGGATGCGCAGATCGAAGAACTGATCCGCGATTATATCCGGGCCGCGCGCCTCGCTTGGGAGATCGGCGCGGATTTCGTCGATCTCAAGCACTGCCACGGCTACCTGCTCCACGAATTCCTCGGCGCCCATACGCGACCGGGAAAATACGGCGGCAGCTTCGAAAACCGCACTCGCATCCTACGGGAGATTGTCGCCGGTATCCGCGCCGAAGGGAATCCCATCGACTTCGGTGTCCGCCTGAGCTGCTTCGACAAAGTGCCGCACCGCCCCGATCCCGAGCTCTCGCAGCCGGGCAAGCTCGGCCCCGGCATCCCCGAGGATTTCTCCGCGTGCCTCCCCTACCGCTACGGCTTTGGCGTCAACGCCGAGGATCCCACGCAAATCGACCTCGCCGAGACCTTCGCCTTCGTCGCCCTGTGCGGTGAGCTCGGCATCAAGGTGCTCAACACCTCCGCCGGCTCGCCCTACTACACGCCGCATTTGCAGCGCCCCGCAGCGTTCCCGCCGAGCGATGGCTACCAACCCGCCTACGACCCGCTGATCGACGTCGAACGGCAGATACAAGCCGTACGCCAGATCAAGGCCCGGGCGCCGCGCGATCTCTACATCATCGGCTCCGGATACACCTATTTGCAGGAGTACCTGCCGAATGTGGCGCAGGCTATCGTCCGCGAAGGCTGGGCCGACGCGATCGGTCTCGGGCGCGCCGTGCTCTCCTATCCCGCCATGCTGACGGATGCGATTGTCGGCAAAGTAATGGAGAAGAAATTCATCTGCCGCACCTTCAGCGAGTGCACCACCGCCCCGCGCAATGGCTTGATCAGCGGCTGCTATCCGCTGGATAAATACTACACGCAGAAGCCCGAGTTCCAGAAGCTCAAGGAAATCAAAAAGTCGATCGGCGGATAAATCGCCTCCCTCCCATGCCTCCCAAAACGATCCCCCTCCTCCTCGCGCTGCTCAGCACCGCGCTCCCGCTCCGCGCCGAAACCCCGGAAGATCCCCTCGCCCCGTGGCGCAGCGGCGTCACGATCAAGCCGGTCGCTCCCGATCAGCAGCGCCACTCCATCCACACCTACTTCAATCTCTCCCCGGAAAGCCCCGATGGGAAATGGGTGCTCTTCTACACCTCCACGGCGGTCGATGGGCAGCACGGCGAAGTGCGCATCCGCAATCGCGCCAGCGGCGAAGAACGCGTGCTGGTGGAGAATCTCGACGTGGAAGACGCGCATCGCGCGGCCTGCCAGCAATGGATCTGCAAGGGCAAAAGCATCGCTTATCACGGCGAGCGCAATGGCGAGTGGTTTGTCGGTGTAACCGATCTCGACACCGGCAAGGAGCGCATACACATCCCGGGTCGGCTCTCCTGCTGGGGACAGCCGAACGGCGACCTCGTGCCGCTCTATGGCCCGCACTGGAATCCGGGCCCGCATCGCGACCTGGAGTTGCTCAACGCCGCCACCGGCGAAATCCAGACCGTGCTGACTGCCGACGCCGCGCGCGCCGCGTATCCCGATTGGTTTGCGAAGCAATACGGCGACCAGCCCGTCTCGATCTTCTTCCCGATCTTGAGCCCGGATGCCTCCAAGGTCTTCTTCAAGCTGGCCAGCAACGGCCACACCAACGGCAATCCGCGCAGCAAGGGCGCGAGCGCGCGCGAAGGGCTCATTTGCTACAACATTGCCGAAAAGCGCTTTCTCTTCCTGCGCTCCAGTTGGGGCCATCCGGCGTGGTGTCCCGATGGCACCACGATCGTCAACACCGCGTTCACCCTCATCGACAGCAACACTGGCAAGGAGAACCGCGTCCCCGGTCTGCCCGTCTGCCGCGGCGATCATCCTTCCGCCAGCCCCGACGGCAAGCTGCTCATCACCGACTCCACGATGGACAAGTTTGAGGGCAAAGCCACGGACTGGGGCATCTTCGTCGCCGATGCGCGCGGCAACAGTCACGTCGTCATCGATCAATTCGACAACTCGCACGGCGCCCGCTCGTGGCGCGTCTCGCATCCGCACCCGGTCTTCAGCCCGGATGGAAAGCGCATCTATTTCAACGTCAGCAGCGGCCAGTGGACCCAGCTCTACGTCGCCGAACGCCAGTAAGGAATTTCATGCACGATCTCATCTCCCACCCACGCGATCTCACGCCCCAAACCACCTGGCAGCAAACGAAATGGGCCTGGGTGGGCGAGGAGGAACTCGTCGATCACACGACCAAAGCCCGTCTCTGCGCCGCCGCCCTGCTGCCTTTCCGCGACGGGCAGCCCGACTGGGCCGGCTTCACCGCGAGCATTCGCTGGATGCAAACGGCGGCGGACCATTACGGCGTCGAGCTCGTCACCGTCCTGAATGCCGACACCGGCTACATCTTCGATCTCGACGATGCGCTCTATGCCGAGGTGTTGCGCCGTTTTCGCGCGGAGTTTCCGCGGGCCAAGTTCATCGCCGGTGTGACCGCGCGCGGCGCGGAGGATGACACCACTTTCAAAGCCGAGCGTTACCGCCCGCTGATCGACATCGTTCAGCAGCACGAGAACTGCGAAGTGATGCTGATGACTTCACGCGGGCTCAATGCGCTCGCCCCCGAACCCCGGCGCGACGCCTATTTCCAGATCGCGGAGTGGCTTATTCGGCCAGGCATCGTCCACGCCCTGGAGCCGGCGTTCGTTCCCTGGGCGACGCCGTATGAGCCGTGGCTGCTCTGGCAACTCGCACAGCATCCGAAATTCGTCGGCGGAAAGATCTCCACGCTCGATGAACCGCATTTTCTTTACTGGGCCGCAATGTGCCGGGACCTCGGCCTCGATTTCGCCCCGCACAGCGGGGATGACTTCGGCATCGCCACGGCGATCAAGCTCGGGCTGCCCTTGCTCATCGGCGCGGCGGTCAGCGGGGCGCCGCTGATCTGTGCGGCCAAAGACATGTGGCTGCTCGATGGTGTTGCGGGGAAGAAGTTCCCGACTGGCACGGGGCGCTTCGACACGCGCGTCTACAAGCTCTTCGAGGCCTTTCAATCGCTAGAAGACCAGGTCTTCCGCCTCGACGCGCGCATGAGTGCTTCGGCTTACAAGCACAGCACCGCGCACGTGTTGCACGCGCTGGGCTTGATCGCTTCACCCGAGGCGCATCCTGCCTGCAAAGACTTGCGCGGCGATGATGAAGCCGTCCGCATGGAAGATGCGCTCCGACGTCCGCGGCGCGTGGCGGACAAGCTGGGTATCCCCGGGTTTCGCTAAGTAATCGTCTATAGCTCCCATCACGGTGTCATCCTGAGCGAAGTCGAAAGCCGAGTCCGCGAGACGCCTATGGGACGGCGGGGCAAACCCCGTCGAATAACCAGCGATCATCGTTCGTCGAGCCACGGGGTCCTTCGACTGCGTTACACTCCGCTCAGGATGACACCGGGGTGGATGTCTTCCTCTACCCGCGCGGTGCAGCCGAACTTGAGCCCGGCATCCCACCGGCGCGCTGCTTGCGGAACGTCGCCAGCGCCATGAGCGGGAAGTTGTTCCGATACATGTCGTAGCGCAGGTAGAAGACGCGCGGGAATCCCGTGCCGGTGACCTCGGGTTCGATCCAACTGCCATCGGCCGTTTGTGTGCCGAGCAGGTACTCGACGCCGAGGCGGATGGATTTGCGATCGAGGGCGGCGGGTTCGGTGGGATCGGCGGCGGCGATCAGTCCCATCAGAGCCCACGCGGTTTGCGAGGCGGTGCTGGGGCCTTTGCCCTTGAGCGTCGGATCATCGTAGCTGGCGCAAGTCTCGCCCCAGCCGCCGTCCTCGTTCTGACAGCTTTCGAGCCAGTCGCGCGCGCGGACGATCCACTGCTGGCGCATGTCTTCGCCGATGGCGCGCAGCCCGCGGAGCACCTGCCACGTGCCGTAGATATAATTGACGCCCCAGCGGCCGTACCACGAGCCGTCGTCCTCCTGCGTCTCGCGCAGAAACTTCAGCGCGCGCCGGACGATGATGCTTTCGCGGTCGTAACGGATGTAGCCGAGCAACTCCAGCACGCGACCGGTGAGATCGCTACAGGTGGGATCGAGAATGGCGTTGTGATCGGCGAAAGGCACGTCCTCGAGCCAGCCTTGCATGACGTCCTTGTCAAAGGCCGCCCAACCGCCGTCCTTGCACTGGAAGCTCAGCAGCCAGAGCAGCGCGCGGTCGAACATCTCGTTCATCTCCTTGGGCGCCGTCTTCTCGCGCACCCCGGCCCGGGCCAGCGCGGCCAGCACCATCATCGTGTCGTCGGTGTCCGGATAATAGACGTTGTTGAACTCGAATGCCCAGCCGCTCGGCGGCACGTGGTGATTCTTCACGCTCCAGTCGCCCGGCGTGCGCACTTCCTTGGACGCCAGCCAGGCCACGGCCTGCTTGATCCGCGGATCTTGAGGATCGATCTCACTCTCGAGCATCGCCACCAGACTGATCGCGGTGTCCCACACCGGCGAGAGACACGGCTGGATGCGGAAATCCTGCGGATCGTCGACGAAGAGCCCGGCGAAATCCTGTTTCGCTTTCACATAGAGCGGGTGCTCACGCGAATAGCGCAAGGTCCGCAAGGTGATGAGCGAATTGAGCATTGCGGGGAAAATCGCCGCGAGGCCGTCGCTCCCCTCGCCCATGCGCTTGGTCATCCAGGCTTCCGCCCGCGCCAGAGCCACGCGTTTCCAAGGCTTCCACGGCAGACTGTGCAGCACCTTGATCAAGCGGTCGCAGATGAGGAAGAAATTCGGCCACGAGAGCGTGGGCTTTTGCCAGCCGAGACCCAAGTCGCTCTCCTCGGACCCGATGGGATACAACTCGTGCAACTGCTGGTCGCAGGGCAGATGCTTGGTGGGCTTGTAGTGATTGAGAATCGCCAGCGGCATGAGCATGGCGCGGCTCCACGAAGACACCTCGTAGACGTCGAAGAAAAACCAGCGCGGCATGAGCATGATCTCCACCGGCACGGTGGGCAGATACTGCCAGGGAAATTGCCCGAGCAACGCGAGATACAGCTTCGCGTAGGTGTTCATCTTCGGGATGCCGCCGAGGCGCAAAATGCATGCGCGGGCCTCCTGCATCCAGGGCTGCGTCGGCGCGTGCCCCGCGAGCTTTAGGGCGAAGTAGGCCTTCACCGTGGCGTTTACGTCGCTCGGGCCGCCTTCGTAGATGTTCCAGCCGCCGTCCTCGAGCTGGCGGCGGCGGATATGGGCGACGCATTTCTCCTCGATGACCGGGTCGATTTCATCGGCCCAGTGCATGAACAGGACGTAATCGGAACAGAGCGTACTATCGACGAAGAGTTCGCCACACCAGTAGCCCTCGGGATGTTGCAAACGCAGCAGGTTCTGCTGCGCCCGGCGGATCGTCACATCCAGTTTATTCTGTGTCGAACCCGTCGGGGTATCGGTAAATATCACGGGCGCAGTCTGTCCTGATTGGGCGTGGGAAGGCAAATGCGGAATTTCGACGGCGGCAGGGAAATTTTCCCTCTTACAGATAGATGCGGATCATCTGCCGCCAGTAGCGGAAACGATGCGCTTGGCCACACCAGAAGTGCAGTTCATGCCCGACCTTCTTTTTGGCTAGGGCTCCACAGAGTTCAACATTGTTTTCGTAAAACGGATCTTCATCACCGACGACGAAGGTAAAGCGCACCCGGCGGATGGCCTTGAGCCGCCAGCGATCGGTCAGCGGAGGAACAAAGTGGCTCGGCACAATCTCGCGGACGGCCTCGCTATAGAACCCGTGAAAGAGCGAGTGATAGTGTGAAGTGTGGAGCGTGAGATCGTAGCGCCCACTGAAGGCCAGCGCGCGCTGGAAGTGCTGCGGGTGCCGCAGGGCCATGGTCACCGCGTGGTAAGCGCCCAGACTGCATCCGTGGGCAATGAGCGGTGTCTTGGGATTCACTTTCGCCGAAAACGGCAGCACCTCCTCGATGATATAGCGTTCGTACTGCAGATGCCGCTCGACGCGTTCCTCGGGCGTCTTTTCAAAGCAGTAGAGGCTCTCCTCATCGAGACCATCCACGCAAAAGAGCTGAATCTGGCCCGCCTCGAGCCGATGCCGGAGCGAGTGAATCATCCCCCGGTCTTCGTACTCGAAAAAGCGCGCCTTGCGCGACGGGAAGACGAGCAACCGCGGGCCACCGGTCCCGAAGACCAGCAACTCCATCTCGCGCCCGAGGGCCGGGCTGTGCCATTTATGGTATTCGCGGTTCATGGGAAGCGGCGGTGCAGTACGTCGGAATTGCGCGGACGGTAAAGGCAAATCCCCTCTGGACACGGGGTGTATCCTCCGGAAATTCCGCATGTCTATGGAAGACAACCCGGCTCCACCAGAGGACGATCCTCAACCAGAACCTGAGAAGCCGCGCTTTTTGCTGCCCGACGGCTGCAAGGATCTGATCGACGTGCTGCGTCAGCGGGAGAAGCAGCCGCCCAGCGTCACCATCCCGGATCCTATCACCGTCCGCGAACTGGCGGCCACGTTGCATCTCAAGCCATTTCAACTCATTGGCTCGCTCATGGAATTGAATGTCTTCGCCACCATCAACGCTCCGCTCCAATTCGGCGTCGCCGCGAAGTTGTGCGCCCGCTACGGCGTGGTCGCCGTTAAAGCGACCTAACGTCACGGCAGGACTTTCGCCTTGCCGGTGCCGCCGCGCGGCGAGGTGTGTGGATAGTCGAGGTTGAGTTGCTGGTCTTTGACGGCGACGAATCTCGCTTCAGCATCTGCCACGGGCTGGCCGTCGATGCTGACTTTGACGAGATGGAAGTTGCGCACGGTGACATCGAGATCCGGCGAAAAGAGCTCGACCCAGTGCGCGGGATCTTTTCCGAGACGATAGGTGGCCGACATGGGGCCGATTTCGACGAGCTTGAAGGTGGGCGGCAGGGTGAAGTTGAGATTCACCTCTTCCACGCGCAGACCATCGACTTCGGCGGCGATCTGGATCACGCCGGGACGCGTAAAGTGGAGGCGTTGCAACAGGATGTTGCGGAGCTTTCCCAGCCCGGCGCTGGCATCCTGGTCGCGGCCCTTTTCGAGATTCGGCTGGTCGTAGAACTTGAACTCGCGGATGTCGGTGATGTCGCGCAAGACGATGTCGTGGATGTCGCAATCGAGCGTGGAGCCATCGGCGAAACGCTTCACGCCCGGCAGCAGTCGAATGGCATCGGTGCCATGCTGGCTCACCGGCACGCCCGTGATGTGCTCGATGGTGATGTGGTGAATAGGCCCGTAGGTGACGATGTAATTCACCCAATCCCACGCCGTGAGCGCCACCGGATCATCATGGGAATCGCCGCTCACGTTACGGATGACACCATTGCCGGAAGGGCCGTCCACGTGCACCCCATCGCGCTCGTGCCGGTCGAGCCGCACGCCGTCGACCACGAAGTCCTGCGCATTGCCCAAGTGCACGCCGAAGGGTTTGCTCTGCCGCACGGTGACGTTCTGCACCGTCACTTTTCGGACGTTGTGCAAAAGGATGACCCCGTGGGTTCCGGCCACGGGGTTCTGCTTTGCCGACGCTCCGCGGAGGTTGCCATTCGCGCCCGGCACGCCATTCGCCAGCGTCGTCCAGATGCCGCCTTCGATCCGAATATCCGTATCGGGCTCGACACCCGCGGGCACCGGCCGGTCATTGAATCCCACGACGTGCTCATTGCGCACCAGGCAGGTATTGGTGCCGGGCTTGAGCCGCAGCTCGGCGGTCGCGTCCGCGAGGAGCGACTGGCCCGACTTGAGGATGATCGGAGCATCCAGACAGTAAGGCTCCGCTCGCGCTGGAATGTGCACCGTGCCGTCTTTGAGCAGCGCAGCCTGAATCGCGTCGTTCCAAAGCTCGCCGCGAACTTCGCGGACCTGCACTTTGCCGTCCGCCTCCCGCCAGTTCTCCGACCAGCTTTCCGTCCGAACGAACGAGCGGAAGGCTTCGAGATTTTCGACCGGCACCGCTCCCGCGACGTCGCCGCAGAAGCCAGCCAGAACCAGAACGATCGAGAAAAAGAGAAAGGCGAGCGGGCGGATGTGCATCGAATCGACTGCGCGGGAAGTGCGCCGCAGGATGGTTGGGCTCAGCGTCGTCCCGGCGAGACGCACATCGCTACGGAGCGATCTGCACGCTCGGCAGCAAGCGCTGGGCGATTTCCTTGACCACGGCCGGCACGCCCATCACCACCACAACCCATGATTCCTGCCCGCGACTGAAATAAAGGCTCTCGGAGTGCTGCTCGCCAAAATTGGGGAGCGTGTAATCGGCCGACATGGTTTTGGCGGGGCCGTTTTGGACCTGCGTTTCGACGACCGACATCTTCAACTTGTCGATCCCCGGCGAGGCGCTCAGCGCTTCCTTTCCGCCTTCCAATTCGGCATCCATGCTCACCTTCGCCGCATCGGTGTAAGCCACATGGGTGATCTTGATCAGCGCGCCGTTGGTCTTCACGCCGTGCATTTCCATGAGCTTCACCCGGGGGGCAGCTTCCGCCGCCGGCTGGATATCCTCCTTCACGGGAGCGCCGGGCAATTCCACGCTCAGCCCCGCCACCGCACGGCGCTGCCAATCCAAAGACGAACCCTTGATTTCACCGATCCCGTGCCGGACCTGGTTCACACCCGACACGACGGCGATCAAGCCCACTATCCCTACAATCACGCGCACCGGCCACGCCAGGCCGGGCTTCTTTTTTGGGGCGTCAGGCGGGGGAAAGGGAGGAGCGGACATGGCGCGAGGTAATGCCCAATCGAGATGGGAAGCGAGCCCAAAGCAATCCACGCAGCGGCACTGCGGCGGATGTTCCGCCTGGCGGTGCGATCACGCTGGATCGCGGAGTCCGAAGCGGGCGGATCAGGAAACCGCTTCCGCCGGCTTGCGCGCGGGGGCGGCGTTCTTCCCGGTAAGATGCCCGTCGCCGGCGGTCACGCCGTCGAAGGCCTGCACATCCGCATTCGGAGTGCCGAGGGGCTTCTTGCCGAAGTTGAACTTGATGTTCTTCCACGTGTCGCCGGACTTACCGTTGATGCCGAGCGCGGCGGTGGGCTCGTAGCCGCAGTTCATCATGCAATTCTCGCAGCGCGGGTCGCGGGCGACGCCGTCGACGACGCCGATCTTGTCCCAATTGGTCTTCGCGAGCAGCTCGTTGTAGCTCGTGTAGTGGCCATCCGTCATCAGGTAGCACGGGCCTTTCCAGCCGCGGACATTGCGCGTGGGGATGGCCCAGGCGGAGCATGTGAGGTCGCGCTTGCCGGCGAGGAATTCGAGATACACCGGCGTCCCGAAGATGGGGAATTTTTCGCCCCACTCCTCGATCTTGGCGAACTTCTCGATCGTCATCTTGCGGGTGAGAAAGAAATTCTCCGGCGCGATGCCGAGACGTTTCACCATGTCGGCCTTGGCCGCGTCGTATTCGTAGCCGGGCGCGATGGTGTGGCCATCGAGACCGAGCGTGGACAGGTAGGCGAACAGGTCCTCGATCTCGCGGACTTCGGTTTCCTTGTAAACGGTCGTATTCGTGGCCACCTGATAGCCGATGATCTTCGCCATGCGCATGGCGAGCACGGCTTCCTTGAAGACACCTTCGCGCTCCACGATGAGGTCATGCGTCCGCTCGAGGCCGTCGAGGTGCACGTTCCAATACATCCACTGCGTCGGGGCGATGACCGGTGCGGCGGGATCCTTGGGGCCCTTGCGGATTTCCTCGGCGTCCTTGGCCGTAATGAGCTCTTCGCTGAGCAAAACCTGGAGCTTGTCCTCCGCGCGCTGCGGATCGCGGGCAAAGAGCGCCGCGAGATACGCGCGCATCTTCTTCCGCATGAACATGGCGTTCGTGCAGACGTAAACGATGCGCTTCTGGGCCAGCAGGCCGCCGACGAGCGCCTCGATCTCGGGATAGATCAGCGGTTCGCCGCCGCAGATCGACACCATGGGCGCGCCGCATTCCTCGGCCGCGCCGAGGCAATCGGCCAGTGGCATGACGTTCTTGAGAGAGGTCGAGTACTCGCGAATGCGCCCGCAGCCGGTGCAGGTCAGGTTGCAAGTGTGGAGCGGTTCGAGTTGAAGGACCGTCGCGAACTTCGCTACGCCCTTCAATTTCTTGCCGATGATGTAAGCGGCAATTTTAGCCGTAAGCGCGAGCGGAAATCTCATGCGATGGGCGAGTGATATACGCGTAAGTCTCGAATTGGCAATCGTCTTCAACCCGGAAATTGAAATAATACCTGTATCGGGGAAAGCGCCCCGGCCCTGAAAACAGGGAAAAATAGCGACCTCGACAGTGTAGGGCGCGTGTCCCCACGCGCCGGCTGGCGCCGCGAACCTGGCCCCCGGCGGGTGAGGACACCCGCCCTACACCCGAAACGTACGCGCCTCTTGGCTCCTGGCCCTCGGCACTGAGCACTGAGCACTGAGCACTGAGCACTGAGCACTGAGCACTGAGCACTGAGCACTCACCCCTTGGCTCTTGGCTCTTTCCCCGCCATCCCCCATCCTCACCCCTTCATGCCGTCCTGGAGCCTTCTCTATCTGGTGAGCGCGTGGACGATCCGTCTCGCGATGCTCTTCTACGTGCCCCAGCAACGCAGCGCCGCCGCCTCGCGGACCTGGCTGCTGCTCATCTTTCTCCTCCCTTGGCCCGGTCTGGCGCTTTACGCGCTCTTTGGCCGCATCCGCGTGCCCCGCGAGCGTATCGAACAGCAGAAACGGGCTTCGCAACGGATCATGGATGCGCAGACCCATCTCCTGCCGCACGTCGTCTGTCAGCCGCCGCTTCCGGATCATCTCGCCCACCTGCCCCATCTCGCGGCCAAACTCGGTGATTTCGAGGTCTTTGAAGGCAATGCCGTCGAGCTTCTCCCCGATTACCAAGGGTCGATCGATCGGCTGGTGAGCGACATCGACGCCGCCCGGAATCACGTCCACCTCCTCACCTATATCTTCGCGGCGGACGCCACGGCCGAACGGGTGGCCGAAGCGCTGATCCGCGCGGCGAAACGCGGCGTCCACACCCGGGTGATGGCCGACGCCGTGGGCTCCCGCCCCGGCCTGGCCCGCCTCGCCCCGCGCCTGCGGCAGGCGGGCGTCGAGGTCGTCGCCATGCTGCCGGTGGGCTTCTTCCGCCACAACGCCGCGCGCTTCGACCTGCGCAACCATCGCAAGCTCGCCGTCATCGACGGCCACATCGGCTACGCCGGCTCGCAGAATATCGTCGACCCGAATTTCGTCCCCGGACATCCGAACGAGGAACTGGTCGCCCGCGTCACCGGCCCGGTCGTCGCGCAGATTCAAGCCGTCCTCCTCGCCGACTACTACATCGAGACCGACGGCGCGCTGGACACCGACCGCTTCTTCCCGGACATCCCTCCCACCGGCCAGATCGCCGCCCAGATCCTGCCCAGCGGCCCCGGCTACCAGCGCGAGAATGGCGCGGAACTCTTCATCGCCCTGCTCTATGCCGCCCGGCAGCGCGTCGTCCTCACCACCCCCTATTTCGTGCCCGACGAACCCTTCCTCGCCGCGCTGCGATCCGCCACGCGCCGCGGGGTGGAAGTGCGCCTCATCGTCTCCGGCCACGGCAACCAGCGGCTCACCCAGTTCGCCCAGCGTTCCTATTACGAAGACCTGCTCGCCGCCGGCGTGCACATCCATCTCTACCGCCCGCACTTCCTGCACGCCAAACACCTCACCGTCGACGACTCCATCGCCCTCCTCGGCTCGACCAATATCGACATCCGCTCCTTCGCCCTGAACGCCGAAGTCAGCCTCATCCTCTACGACCGCGAAGCCGTCCAGCGCCTCCGCGCCGTCCAGGACCGCTGCCTCGCCGCCAGCGACGAACTCGACCTCGCCACCTGGCGCAGCCGCCCCCCTTCCCAGCGCGTCCTGCAAAACCTCGCCCGCCTCGCGGACTCGGTGCTCTGAATGGCTTCGGAGGATATTCCCCTCTCCCATTTCCATTTTCCATCTCCCATCGACCCTCCCCTAGACCCGCTTTGCCTTGAATCCAAAACCGAGAGGCATTCCTGCGTCCATTTTACTCCTGCCCAAGTCCGTCCCAGTGCTGCGCTGAGATTCCCGCTTCGCGGATCACCCGTTTCACCACCGTCCAATCCAAGTCACCTCGATGCGGATTCGGAATCGGAATCTTGTTTCCATTCGTATGGCGCATGACTTCGTGTTTTCCGCCCGGTTCCGGTCCTTGCCAGCCACAGAGACGCAAGCGGCGGATCAACTCCCGACGCTTAATCGGCTTCGGCATAGATCGGCTGCGGATTCAGATCGATCCCCTCGATGACCGCAAAAGAATCCCCGTGCCGCAGACCGACGACGATCCAACTTTCCAACGCATCCTGCAATTCGCTCCGGCACGCTTCCACCGTATCCCCGTCCGCCCAGCAACCGGGGCATGCCGGGATCTTCCCGAAGAAACGCCCGTCTTCCATGATCTCGTAGTGGGCCTGCCGCATCGCCGCCTGGATGTACTCGGTGAGCATAGGGTGGAAGATATACCAAATGATGCCGACTGGGTATCAAATTATCGCCTCAGGAGTTCGGCGGTGGACCGCAAAACGGCGATTTCCGCACCCCCCAGCCGCACGTTGCCGGAGTGGCGACGCGAACTGCTTCGCAGGCCCCACCCACTCTGCGATCGCGCAGCCGTCCAAGGCATCTGCACCATTCAGAAACGCTGCCTCACCGCCAGCGAAGAACTCTACCTCTCCATCTGGCGCCACCGCCCCACCGCCCCACCGCCCAGCACGTCCTGCGTGGTAAAGAGACATGTGCCGACCCGCATTGGTTGGTAAAGCCTAGTCTATGGTAGCCAGTCGGTTTACGCACGCTTTACGGCATGGAGGGTCTTGCCGGCCGCACTTTTCCATTCCAGCCATCCATTGGCGTTTCGACCCAAGAGAGCAACCGCAGCCATGCTGGGGGAACGAAACAAATGATCCTTCGCGAAAACTACCTTCTCGCCTTCCTCCCGCATCACGCCTGATTCCAGGAGCCGCAGCCGCAATCGATGGTGTGCGGTGTCGATGATGGAGGGCACGTTCTCTTTGCGCCCCACGGAACCCTTGAGCACGACGAAACCCTCCGGCGTGTACAGGCCACGTCCATTCGTGTCGGAGCCTTTGCAGAAAAACAGTTCCTCCGTCTTGGCGGTCGCGACAGGCGCGGCTACGGGGTCGAAAATTGGGTGACCGAGTGTAGCCAGCAGGATTTGACCGGTCTCAAAGATTTCCAAACAGTCCGCTTCGAGGGGCGCAGGCGTGTGTGGCCTCGTGCCTTTCGTGCCGTTTTCGTCCGCATAGCGCCCCGCCCTTCGGGACTCTTGCAGACAATGCCACTCCAGAAATTCCGCGTGCGTCTTGATCAAGCTGTTCGTTCGGGAGATCATCACCAATGCACGCTCCCAAAACTCCTTGTCCTTGTTGTGCTTGAGAAGGCGCGCGCGCAGATCGCCGGTCTGGCCGATGTAGACCTTCAAATCGGTGCCGTCATCCGACTCGCCAATCAGGAAGTAGAGCGCAACCTGTCCGCTCTCCGGCATCTTTAGGAAGCTTTGCAGCAAACTTCGCGGAACCTCGATTACCTGGACGATCCGGGTGGTGATTTCGGCCACGCGGATCCCCCGGGGATCTCCATCTGGCAGGAATATCTGAATCGTTTTGGGGGTGGCCATAATACCCGGAAATCGGCAGCACCCACGTTTGACGGGCCAGCAACCGATCCGTCAACACATCTTGGCACGTGCTCTCGCGGGCGGGGATCCCATAGTCGTTTATGTGCCAGCTTTTCCTCGTTACCAAAGTGAGGCTTTGGTAACGCACCCGTCCGGTAGCAACTGCGTTGCGCGGCGGGGCAGGATGAGCGGCAACGACAGCCTCCTCCATCTCATTTTTTCCTTGACTTTTCGACCCAGACATGCGACACTTTCGCTCGCAAACATAGAATGGACGTTGGGCAGGGATTTTGCCGACCGAGATGGCTGAGGAACGGAGGAAGGGAGACGAAACACATGCAATGCGAGATGAACCTATTTTTAATGCACGGCACGACCGTCGCCGCCAGGCGACCGGCCCGCCGTCGCTGCTGCCCAATTCGGAAATCCAGCCAAACGAACCATTCCACGCCGGCACTCCGCTCTCACTTACAGAGGCGCTCGCACCGAATCGCACTCAATCGCAGTCATGAATCAAATCACCGCCAGAAGCCGCGAATCCAGCTCGCTGCCCAACGCAGCTTGGGACGCCACTTGGTTCTCGGCTCTTGGCTCCTGGCGCTTCCTTCAATCACACCGAATCGCACCCATCCGAGCGGAGCAAACCGAAGATGGTGCCGTGGGCGGAGGTGGGCGGCACAAAAGCCACGCGCAGCGTGCCCGAAGGGTGGCAGCGGCGGCTGCCAGCAATCGCACCCATGAATGATCCCGCTCCGAACCGCAAAATCGTCCCGCCTGAAGGTGGAGGGCGGGTGTCCCCACCCGCCGGGTTGAGGCTGCGAATCAAACGCCCACCGGCGCGTGGGGACACGCGCCCTCCACCCCGCGCGCAGCCATCAGTCCAGTGTAATCGTGTCCAATCGTGCCTGATCGTGCCTCCAAATTTTTCCGCTCCGGCACGGGCTCGCCGGAACGCGGTCGTCCACGATGTGCGTCGCGCCCAACCTCCTACCCCAATCCCACCTCAATCTCACTCCGATCCCACCGCATTTACAGAGACTCAAGCGGAGCGAGAGGCCAACCGCAGGTTGTCCCGAAGGGATGGCGGCGGCGGCCGCCAGCAACATCCCACCGATCCCACCTGATCCCACTCACCAAAAATAGAACGACTTCTCCCACCCGCTTTTGTGCCCCTCTGTGCCTTATTGTGGCCATTCCTCCCTAGCCCGTCTAGTGCCTCGACTCCTGAGTGACTCCACCATTTCTTTGCTGACAACCCCGCGCCCAATTATTCACTCTCCCCTCCCCGCTGCCGACGACGGCAGTGGCAACCCTCAAGCCTCCATCTCCATGTCCGCTCATTTCCCGAATATCAGCAAGATCGCCTACGAAGGCTCGAAGTCGAAGAATCCCCTCGCGTTCAAGCACTACAACGCCACGGAAGTGGTCGAGGGCAAGTCGATGCACGATCACCTGCGCTTCTCGGTGGTCTACTGGCACACGATGTGTGGGCAGGGCGCGGATATGTTTGGCGGGCCGACGGCGATTCGCCCATGGGAAGCGGGCAAGACGGGGCTCGACCTGGCCAAGGCGCGCGTGCCGGCGTTTTTCGAGATCGTGGAGAAGCTCGGCGCACCTTATTACGCGTTTCATGATCGCGACGTGGCGCCGCTCGCGGCGACGCTGAAGGAATCGAACCAGTGGCTGGACACCATCGTCGCCCTGCTCAAGGAACAGCAGCAGCGCACGGGCATCAAGCTGCTCTGGGGCACCTCGCAGCTTTTCGCCCACGCCCGCTATGCGCAGGGTGCGGCGACGAGCCCGAATGCGGAGGCGTTTGCCTTTGCCGCGGCGCAGGTGAAGAAGGCGCTGGAAGTGACGAAGGAACTGGGCGGCGAGGGCTACACTTTCTGGGGTGGTCGCGAGGGCTATTCCACGCTGTGGAATACGGACATGAAGCGGGAGCTCGATCACCTCGCGAAGTTCCTGCACATGGCGGTGGACTACGCGAAGCAGATCGGTTTCAAGGGCCAGTTTTACATCGAGCCGAAGCCGAAAGAGCCGACCAAGCACCAGTACGACAGCGACGCCGCGGCGTGCCTGAATTTCCTGCGCGAATACGACCTGCTCCCCTATCTCAAGCTGAACCTCGAGACGAATCACGCCACGCTCGCGGGCCACTCCATGCAGCACGAAATGGAAGTGGCCGGCGCCGCCGGCGCGCTCGGCTCGATCGACGCGAACACGGGCGACCTGCTCCTCGGCTGGGACACGGATCAATTCCCGACCGACATCTATCTCACCACGCAGTGCATGCTCAGCATCTTGAAGTACGGCGGTCTCACCACCGGCGGCGTGAATTTCGACTCCAAGGTGCGCCGTGAGAGCATCGACCCCGAGGATCTCTTCCACGCGCACGTCGGCGGCATGGACGCCTTCGCCCGCGGCCTCAAAATCGCCGCCGCGATCCGCGCGGACGGCCGCCTCGCGAAGTTCGTCAAGGACCGCTATGCTTCGTGGGACAGTGGGCTCGGTGCCAATATCGAAGCGGGGAAAGAATCCTTCGCGACGCTGGAGAAATTCGCGCTCGAGAAGGGCGAAGCCGGCGGTGCGGCGAGTGGGCGCCAGGAGTTCCTGGAGAACTTGATCAACGAGTTTATCTGAGATCTAAGATCGACGCACGTAGATTCCGCAGCGGAGCGTCCCAAAAACCCGCCGTCATCCTGAGCTTGCGAGCCGAGGCTTTGCGAGACGTCCGTGGTGCCGTGGGGACGACGACCTCTGATTTCGCTCGGGCATCTTGCACGCCGTTTTCAGAGACAGGTCAGCGCCATCTTTTGCCGTACGAGTGAGGAAAGGCAGAGATCAGAGGTCCTTCGCAAGCTCAGGATGACGGCGGGTAGGCTGGGCGCCTTCGGCGTCCGTGCCCCATTCTCCCTACCGCTTCGGGATCCGATTGAGCGTGTAGTAGGCGTCGGGATGATCGAGCGGCGCGCCCGCGGCGGAGCGCACGCCTTCGCAACGCAGCTCGTGGACGTAGAGCTCCCGCCGGCCGTCGACCTTCAGCCGCACGCGCAGATGGTCGGCGCTGACGGTCGCGGCGGTGATGGGATTCGCTTCATTTTGGATCTCATCGCTCCCGTAGGCGCCGGAGTAAAAGTAGGTGTAATTCTTCATCGTGTACGACGCCGGTTTCGCGGCCGTCGCAGGATCCACCGGCGTGGTGAAGACGAGTTCAAAGCCATCGGGCAACGCGTGCATCTCGCGGATGGCAAAAGGCGTCGTGCCATTCCAGCGCACGCGCTGGAGGCCGTACGATTTCGTTCCGAGTGAGGACCAACCGCGGCTGGTCATGCCCACCATGAGACTGCCATCCGGCGCGAAGAGCAGCCGCACGATGCCGGAGGCAAATCCGCTGAGAAACGGAAATGCGGCGCCTTGGTAATCGCCGTCGACTTTCTCCATGAAGACGCGGCTCACTTTCGCATCGGTGAACTCCGCGACCATCATCTGGCCATCGAAGGGTCCGAACTTCCCGCCTGCATTGCAGGTCGCGAGATCAGTGCCGCTGCGGCCCATCTTCACGTAGGGCAGCCACACGGCGGGCGGACGCATCTCCGGCAAGGCGTGGAGCGCGTCGGGATACGGCACCTTTTCCGGCACTTTGGCGGAAAGCTTCAGCGGCGAAGCGGGCAGGTCCTGCGAAGCGATGCCTTCCGGGTTCAGGAAGAAGGCGCCTTCGCGCAGATGATAGATCGGCGTGGCCGGGACCCACGTCCCCTGCTGGTCCACACAAAACATATCGCCCGCGAGATTTGCCCCCAGCCCGCAGGGCGAGCGCATGCCCGCGGCCATCGGGTGGAATTCTCCATAGGAAGTGATCGTGCCGCCCCAACCGCGCCACGGCGCTTTATTATTCGCGTGCTCGCCCATGTCGACATTCAGCGTGACCCACAGATTGCCGTGGCCATCGCGGCGCGGCCCGTAGGCGTAACCGTGATAAGCGCCCGAGACATTCCAGCCGTTCCCCGCGGTCAGATATTCGTCCGCCACGCCGTCGCCATTCGTGTCGCGCAACCGGGTCATTTCCGTGCGCTGGGTCACGAGCAGGCTGTCGCTGTCCCACAAAGCGCCGAGGGGTTCGTGCAGCCCGGAAGCGAAAAGCTGATACTTCACCTGATCGGGCGCGCCGAGTACGCCATCGAGCATCCACACTTCACCTTTGCGAATCGCCACGGCGAGCTTGCCCTGCGGCGTCCAATCCATCCCGCTGACTTCCAAGGCCAGACCGGCGCTGGGTTTCCATTCCTTGCTGCGCGAAGCAGAGGGCGAATTGGCTGTGAGGATATCGACGATCTCGTACGGCTCCGCCGCACTCGCAACGGCGGCAGAAGTGAGGAACGCGAGGGCAATGAGCGAGGCTTTCATTTCCACAAATAGGTAAAGACGCGATGACCCGCCGCGCTGCCGGGACCTTCCGCGACACTCACGCCGGCGGGATGCGTGATGGCCGGCGACTCCGGCGCGGAGGCATTCCAGGTAACCGTCCGTCGCAAGCCATTTTCGATGCCCTCGATGCGTTCCTCCACCGCCACGCCATCGATGGAAAAGAGGAAGGTCGGCACGCCCTGCGAATCGAGACGATAGCCCGCGAAGCGGCGCTTCGCTTCGCTCGGAGGCGCGGGTTGCCACGCCACGATGGCCTCGCCCGGCGGCTTCTCGAAGGGTGCGAAGCGCGAGAACCACGTGTTGTAGGCGTCGAAGAATTTACCCTTCCATGCGAGCGCGGGCCGTGCGTTCTTGCCGTCGTAGGCCAGGTGCACGCCCGTCGGAAAGCCGACGAGAATCGCGTGCGTGCCGGCGCCTTCCATGAAGGTGCGTTGCACGATGGGGCGATCTTTCGGGACGAGTTCAAACTCGCTGCTCCCCAATGCAGGAAAGCCCTCCGGCTCCCCGTTCGCACTCGCGGCGAAGGAATAGATCGAGGCGATCTGCCGATCAGTATTGCCGCCGAGGATTTCGCCATTCGCTGCTTTCCCTTCGGGCCAGAAAGACGGCATCAGCGTGCCCGGCCGGTAGCCCGCGGGATTGATCAAGTATTCGCGCAGCCAGCCGGGCTGAATGCGTTGCCCAAGGTTGCTAAGATCGAGCGCTTGAATGCCGATCGAAGGATGCTGCCCCCAGCGATGGCAGGTAATGCAACCGATGCCGCCTTGCGTCCCCATCAGCTTCCGCCCCGCGGTGTCATCGCCACCCGTGAGCGCCGATTCTTTCTTCGCGTCGGTCGCGGAAAGCATCGCTCCGAGCCCCGCCGTCGCCGTGCCATAAACCGGCATCTTCGTATGCAAATAGGGGCGCACGCGATATTCGCCGGTCAGCACTTTCACCAGCCACTCAGGCTGCAACTTGCGACCCACGCCGGTGAGCGGGGGCGGATAGCGTCCCGTGTCGCCGAGACTGGGATCACCGAGAAAATAAGCCTGGCGCGCCGCACCGGGTCCGCCGCGTCCGTCACGCTCGTGACAGGCAACACAGTTGAGCGCTTCCAGCGTGAGCATCGTGAGTTGTGCGGGCGTCGCCGCCTTCTCTCGCTGCGCGAGGAAAAGTTTCAACGCGGCTCGCTGGTTTTCGGCCAGTTCATAATGCGGCACGCCCGCTGTCGTCTTCGCATCCAGGCAGCCGCCCTCCTGGCGTTTCAAGGCTACGGGCTGCGCCGCTACTTCCGACGGCAACTGATGACATGCACTGCAGCGCGCCGCCGCGACGATGGTCCGTCCGCGTTCCGCCTGCGCTTTGTCCGCCTGAAATACTTCGACGCCCGGAGCGGCTTTCCCCACGCTCGATTCGTAATGCAGGAGGTAAGCGGCAATATCCACCGCATCCGCCACCTCCATCGCCGTGCGCGGCATGCGCCCGTCGGGACGCACCTTGAGCGGATCGGCAATGAACGCCGCCAGCGAAGAAAGCACCCATTTTTCTCCGAGGTTCGGAAAGCCTGCCGCGCGATAGGTGAAATCCGAATCCTTGGGCGCCCCCCCTTCCGGCGGGGTGAAATCCGCTTGCGGTGCATGACAAGCCACACAGCCGAGGCTGTGAAAAAGTTCGCCGCCACGGGGCGCATTCACGTCCCCCATCGCCTTCGCTTTCGCGGTCGACTCCGGCTTGAGCGAGCCGAGGTAATTCAACACCGCATCGATGTCACCCGGCTTGTCCGTCGCGAGCAATTGCGGCATCGCCGAGCCGGTGTGCGCAGCGGAAGGACTCGCGAGAAATTTGCGCAGCCACGCGGCCTGCACCCGTCGCGTGACGCCACTCAGTTCCGGGCCGCGTCGCGCGGGCAAGCCGGTGTCCCCACCGTGGCAGTTCGCACAGCCGAGTTCGTTAAAGAGCAGTCGCCCACCCTCCGCGGTCGGCGCGTCTTTATGGAAACGCTCGAAACCCACCACCAGCGGCTCCGCGTGCAGCGTCAGCGCCGTCAGCAACGACGCCAAAAGAATCGCCACCGGGCGCTTCATCACGCGGTTTCTTTCAAGCAGTTTTCCACGTAGGCCCGCGATTTATTCACCGCCGCCGTGACTTCTGCGGTCGTCGGCAGAATGGGCACCCCGCGTGGAGTTGGGTGCATGAAGCACGAAACCACGCCCGCAAAGCGGATGCCCCGCAGCGCCTCCACCACCAGCCGATAGTCGAGCGGGCCGCCGAAGCCGGGCATCTGCTGCATCTCGATTTCCTTGGAGACCTTTTTGCTGATGCCCTCGGAGTATTCCTGGAAATAGACAAACGGCAATTGCGCCGCGCCGAGATCGCGAATGAGCGCCGGGATCTGGTCCTGCCACTCGTGCAGATGATGAAACGCGAAAGCGACGCCCAGCGCCGGCGAGCGATTAAACTCCGCGAAATAGCGCAACGAATCCGGATGATAGAGCGCGGTGTTGGCGTGATTCTCGATAGCGATCGTCACGCCCAACTCCTCCGCCTTCGCGACGTGCGGCTTCATGTCTTCCATGAATTTTTGCAGCGCCGCCTTGGCCTCCGCGCCCTCGGGATTCTTCGGCCCGGAACTGCCGCAAAGCACGATCTTCCCGCCGAGCTTTTTCAACCACGCCATCTCGTCCTGCAGCTTCATCGGCCCGAGCGGATAGCGTGTGCTCACACCCAGCTTCGTGTGATTTTTCTCCAGCAAAGCGGCAAACGCGTCGTCGCCCATTTCGGCGATCTGTTCGCGCTGGTTACCATGCGCCTTGCACCAGATGTCGATCGACTCACATCCGGCCTTCGAGACTTCCGGCAGAATGACGTCGAGCGGCGTCTCGCCATACAGCGCGGACGAAAGAACGTAGCGAAGCCGAAATGGTTCGGGTGCGGCCAAAGCGGAGCCAGCGGCGGCAGCACCAAGCGTGTGAAGGAACGTCCTGCGCGTGATCATGGGGAAGAACGGTGGCGATCGCTTAAGCGCCGCGCTGCGCATCCATCATCTTGATCCACGGCGCCACAAAGTGGCCGCTGTCGTGATAGGTGCGCCCGCTGAACATGTGCCGGTCGATGACACACGGTTCGTTCACGTAAATGCCGCCGCAGACCTCGAGATCGAATTTGCACTTGGCCACCGTCGCCATGCGCAGGCCTTTCACGATGCCGGCCCGCGCCGGAATTTCCACGCCGTGACACACGCTGGCCATCGGCTTCTTGTTTTCCCAGAACCAGCGCGTGATGCGGAGCAGGTCCTCGTCCTCGCGAATGTATTCCGGCGCCCGGCCGCCGCTGAAGAAGATGCCCGCGTATTCCTCGGGCTTGATATCCTTGAAGGCGATTTCCGCATCGATGCTGTAGCCTTCCCATTCCTTGGTGATCGTCCAGCCCGGTTTGACCTCGTGCAGCACCATCTGGTATTTGCGTTTCTCCGGCGCGGCGACCACCGGCTGATAGCCACCCTCGATCAAGCGGTAGTAGGGGTAAAGCGTGTCTACGGTTTCCGTGGCGTCGCCGACAATGACAAGGACTCTGGGGTTCATGACGCGCACTCTAACGGCTTGGCCGCCGATGTCACTGCAACTATGGTGCAGGCGTCCTCAGGTTTTTCGTCACCCCGATTTCACCCCTTTCATGACCAAACGCCGCCGTATTCCCCGCGTCGCCCTGCTCGTCGAGACCACGCGCACCTACACCCGCGAACTCCTCGCCGGCGTGCGCCGCTACCTCGCCGCGCACGGGCCTTGGTCCACTTTTCTCGAGTTGCGCGCGCTCGATTCCTCGCCGCCCTCGTGGCTGCGCGACTGGGATGGCGACGGCATTCTCACCCGCACTTTCACCCCGCAGATGGGACGTCTCATCGAGGCCACCGGCCTGCCCGCCGTGGAGTTGCGCACCACCACCTTCGGCGGCGACCGCCCCTACGTCGGCATGGACAACCGCCTCATCGGCGCCTCCGTCGCGGCGCATTTCCACGAGCGCGGCTACCGGCAATTTGCCGCTTACAGCCTGCACACCGAGAGCTTCTTCATCGAGCGTATGCGAAATTTCGTCAGCACTGTCGAAGCGTTCGGCGGTCGCTGTTCGCTCTTGCCGGAGACCACCTCCGACAGCGCCGCCGATTGGGAAAAGAGCCAGGCCCGACTCGTTGCCTGGCTGAAAGAACTGCCCAAGCCCGTCGGCATCTTCGCCGCCAATGACCAACTCGGCGTGCGCCTGCTCGAAGCCTGCCAGCGCGCCGGCATCGCGGTGCCCGAGGAAGTCGCCGTCGTCGGTGCCGAAAATGAAGAAACGCTCTGCACCTTCGCCACGCCGCCGCTGTCCAGCGTACGCTACGATGGACAAGCCGTCGGCTACGTCGCCGCCGAGATGCTCGATCGCCTCATGCGCGGGCAACGCCTGCGACGCCGGTCCGTGCTCGTGCCGCCGCGCGGCATCGTGGTGCGGAATTCCTCCGATAGCCTGGTGATCAACGATCCTTTCGTCGCCCACGCGGCCCGCCTCATCCGCGAAGACGCGCTCACCGGCCTGAACGTCGACCAACTTTGCCGCAAACTGAACGCCTCCCGCAGCACCCTCGATCGCCGCATGAAAGCCGCGCTCCATCGCACGCCGAAAGAGGAGATCCTTCGGGTGCGCTTCCGCGAGGTCGAACGCCTCCTCCGCGAGACCGATCTCACCATCGACACGATCGCCACGCAAACCGGCTTCTCCCACAGCCATTACCTGCAGGCCGCCTTCAAGGAAACCCATGGCACGACACCGGGGAAGTGGCGGGAGGCGCAGATGGCGGTCACGCATCGCGGGCTAAGGTGAACCACGAAGACACCAAGGCACGAAGGTCAGTACGACGCGGCAGGCATCACCTCATTGCCCTTCGTGTCTTCGTGGTAAATACCCTCCCTGTCCTCAGGGTTTTCCCCCGGCCGAAACCCCTTCACCGGCTCGCTTAGTGCTGACCATAGGTCGTGTTCACAAACTCACATCGACAGGCCTTCACCTTGATTGAGGTCAGCTTCGCGGTCGCGGTCTTCTCCCTGTTCGCCGTCAGCTCCATTTATGCACTGACCCTCGCCAACCAGTTTGCCAGCACCTCGCGCTACGAGACGCTGGCCCTCGCGGCTGCGCAGCAGAAGATCGATCAGATCATGACCACGCCCTGGAGCGTGGGGAGCACAGCTCCCGCGGTGCTCGCGGCCAACTCCACCCCCGTCACCACCACCGAGAATAACCTCCCGCTGAACAACGATGCTCTCAATGCCGGGACTGGCCTGAGCAGTGCCTTCACCAGTTACGACACCCAGGTCCTCGATTCCCGCACCACGACCATCACGAAGCTCACGGACTGCTCGGGAAACTCGGGGACCAGTTCCCGCCTGCTCCGTGCAGACGTCGTCGTGGCCTTCACCTATCGCGGCAAGCCGCACACCGTGACTCTCAACACCCTGCGCGGCACCGATGACTTCTAGGCCATGAAGAACTCCCGCCTGCAGGCCCACGCCTTTACCCTCGTCGAGATGATCGTCGCCGGCGCCATCACCGGCATCCTCAGCGCGGGAGTCATGATCTACTCGTCCTCGGCCATTCGCATGGTCACGCGCAATCTGGCGACCAATCACAGCCACGAATCCGCGCGGGGATCACTGGAGAGGCTGTTCTCCGAGGTGCACAATTCGGCGAGCCGGTTTCAGTTGATCAACTTCAATGGCATCACTTACACCGACGTCGCCGCCGTGGCCTCCAGTGACAAGGACGCCTACACCCAGCAGTACGTCAGCAATCGCGCCAACGGCGTACGGTTCATGCGACTGGCCGCCGGACCTTGCAAGATCACCGGCAACGGCTCCGCCTCCACCGTCGCCGCGACCGACACCACCCTGGAACTCGATGTCACCGGCGGCACCTACACGCCGAGTGTGGGCGATAAGTTGCAGATTCCGCTCATCTCCCACGAGTTCAATATCATCGCGCCCGCGCCGGTGAAAACATCGGGTAACAAGTGGAAAGTCACCCTCAGCAGCGCCATCGGTTTTTCGATCCTCACCGCCAGCGGCACCACGACCTCCGGACTCACCCTCACGAATCCCATCTCCAGCGGGTATTTCTATCAGCGTTGCGGCTACACGGTCGTGAACAATCAGTTGCGGTTTCACCCGAATCTCACCGATCCCCCCTATCCCGCGACTGCCGCAGCGAACGACGTGCCCGTCGTCATCAAGAGCAACATCACTTCTCCGAAGCCGTTCGGCCTGCTCTTTCCGACTTCGACCTCCACGCTCACCGACGCCACGAATCTGCGCGTTTCTCTCGAGGCCTACGACCTGGCCTACAGCGCGCGCCTTTACCAGAACGCCACCACCACTTTGCAGGTCACCATCCCCTCCCGCAACCAGCCCCCCGTCGTGAGCGGGAACTAGCCATCATGAAACCGGGGCCTGTCCCAAATACCCATTCCGAATCTGCCGCCGCTCTCCTGGCGGTCCTGTTCGTCATTGCGATCATGGCGTCGGCGGTCGCGGTGATTTACACGGTCACGACCGCGGAGGGCCGCCTCATGAAACGGACCGTCGACCGCACGCGAGCCATCGCCTATGGGGATGGAGTCATTCAAAACCTGTTCGACCAATGGCGCCTGGCCTTGTCCAACACCCAGGATCCCACCCAGCACGCCAGCGGCCTCACTTACAACGAGTTGATGAGCGGCACCGCGACCTCTCCCGCCACGTCTGTCCCCTCGCCTTTGCCCTTGAAGGCACCCACCTCGAGCCAGATTCCCATTCCTGCGGGCCTGGCTCTCACCGCCTGGAGCGTGCGGCCGGCCGATCCTTACTTGAACCTCATCGCCGACTCCGCCACCCGGCCGACGCCGGAGAACGGTACCAATTCCCGCATGCGCGTCCGGACCTTTTATATCGCCAGCGCCACGGTGAGTTTTCGAGGAGGCAAGGTCACGGTGGAGCGACCCTTCGTCCGTTCGGGTCGCAATATCTTCGATAACTTTCTCTTCAGCACGCAGCCCGTCACCGAGATCAATCCCGGTGCGTCGATGTACATTAACGGCACGATCTACGCCGGTGGGGATCTTTATACCGGCACGAACAGTCTCAACCTGCAGCAGGATGTGTCCTACACCGGCAATTGGACCATCGGATACGCCCCTGGCGACCCTCACGCCAGCTCGCCGAGCACGCCTAAATGGCCTTCCGGCGACGCTCCGCATGCGGGTGCGCAGCAGAAGCTCCTCGATACCCCGCTCTCCAGCCTCGATCCCAACTTCATCGATGGCATCAGCAGCAACGACGCCGATTCCGACTCCAACCTGAATAACGACGGCTATCACGAAATGATCGAGGATCTCAAATCGGGCTCCGGCACGGACCCATTGCAAATCGACTCTTCCGGCAGCAGCGAACGCCTCTCCAGCAATGCCGACTACCGCATCTACATCGATGCCAGCAACGACGTCACCATCTACAAGGGTGCTTCCGCCACCGCGATGACCAGCGGCGCGGACTACACGGCCATTATGGGCGCGATCACTACCAACACCACCCTCAGCGATGGCCGTGAGAACGATAACGTCCGCCTCGTGAACGTCGACGTCGGCCGGATCACCAACGCCGTCAACGCCGCCTCCGACACCTACGATACGGTGGGCAACAACGATGGCCTGCTGCTCTATATCGATGACACCAGCGCCGGCACGAGTGTGACGACCCGCGGCTATTCGGGCTACACGACGACTGCCACGGGCAATGGCAATCTCACCACCACCGGCGGGACCGCCCGGACCAGCACCAGCAAACGCGCCATTCGACTCGTCAATGGAGGTTCGCTGCCCACCGTGGGCTTCGCCGTCGCCACTCCCAACCCGGTTTACATCCAGGGCGAGTACAACAGCGGGGCCACGACGAACTATTCCTCCACCACCGGTGGCACTTCCACCGCCAGCGCCCTCACCGTCACCAACCTGCCCGCCTCCGATGCCAGCGGCGCCTATCCCTCCGGCACCTCCGCGCCCGACGAAACCTCCGGCACCTACGTCAAGAAAGTGGCCGCGATCGCGGCCGACGCCGTAACCATTCTTTCCAACAAATGGAGCGACGGCAATTCCACCGCCGGCCTTACTTCCGGTTCCCGCAACCCCTCCAACACCACCGTCAACACCGCCATCGTCGCCGGCAATGTGCCCACCACCACCAGCGCCTATAGCGGCGGCCTCGAGAATTTTCCACGCCTCCTCGAGAACTGGACCTCCAGTCTTTACCTCACCATCCACGGCTCCTTCAGCCTGCTCTACGACAGCGAGCAGGCCACCGGCGTGTGGCAGAACACTGGCAACTACTACAACGCGCCCAGCCGCCGTTGGTTCTTCGACACCACGTTGCAGGACAAAAACCCACCCGGCTTTCCCGTGGCTTACGCCTACAGCATGGCCGCCTGGACCCTCAAATGAATCTCTCTCCTTCCTCCACCCTCCGCCTTGTCGCCTGCAGCCTCTCCATTCTCGGCTTCGCACTCTCCACGACGTACGCGCTCGACCTCACCCCGCGACACGGCTTTCGCCAGGGAAACGAAGGGCCATCCACCCCCGTCATCCAATTCGCCGACGGCAATGGTCTGGTCTCCTACGTGCCACCTCCCGACTGGAGACCCAGCGGGAGCGGTAAACTCGTCACTTTCTTCACCGCCGATCCCACCTCCTGGATGAAACTGGAAATCGTCGCCAAGTCCGGCCCGTTATCGTCCGGTGACGCCTCCCTGCCAGCGGAGAATATGCAAGCCTGGGCAGCGAAATTCCTCCCGCCCGGCGTGGGGAACGTAGAGTTCGTCAGGATGGTACCCGCGCCCTGGACCATCGGCGCGAGCCAAAGCACCGAATGCATTTTCAATTTCACGATGAGCGGCGTGCGCGCCACGATCTCCATCTCCGCCGTCGATCTTAGCGCCAAGGAGCTTCTGGTCATCCGCGTCCGCGCGCTGGAGAAAAACTTCGAGCACATCCGCGAGCAGGCCATCACCAGCATGTTCAGTTGGTCGCCCGCGGGGTAGGTTGTGAAATCAGTCCGCGCAACACAGCGAGCCCGATTGAAGGCGTGACAAAAGGAATGATTTGAAGTAGGATTCTCCCGGTCATGAGCAAAGCTGCTTTCCGCGTAATCCAGGATTCAAAACATGTGGGGACGCTGCCTCGCCGCACGGTGGCGGATGCCGTGCGTACGATCAGCCGGAATGCGAAAACGGGAGAAATCACCGTCAAGCGCGACCGCCATGGCGTTCGCACCGGGACAAAGCGATAAGCGGAGTGGGCCATGGCGCTCCCTCCCGGCGAATATGACTTGAGCGTCTTCATCAACTGCCCATTTGATCGGCAGTACTTGAAGCTGTTCAATGCCATCGTGTTCACCGTTCACGATTGCGGATTCATCGCTCGTTGCGCCCGGGAAATCAACGATGCCAGCCAAATTCGGGTCAGCAAGATCTACCAGATCATTTCGGAATGCCGCATCGGCATTCACGATATTTCCCGGACCCAACTCGACAGAAAGTCCCGCCTGCCGCGTTTCAACATGCCGCTGGAACTCGGGATATTTCTGGGAGCGAAAAGCAGCGTGAGAAGTTGTGCCTGATTCTCGACCGCGAGCCATATCGATATCAAAAGTTTTGCTCAGACATCGCCGGACAGGACATTGGTGCGCACGGCGGGAAAATTGAGCGGGCCATTTCCGAAGTACGCGACTTTCTGCGCAGCAGCCGGCGCGGTGTCATGATTCCCGGTGGAGCAAAAATCTTCCGTCGTTACATCGCCTTTCAAAACGCGTTGCCTTTGCTTTGCCGAAAACTCGGGATGAAGAAGAGCGAGTTGATTTTCAACGATTTCACCACGCTCGTTTCCGAGTGGCTGAAGTTGCACGCAAAACCGTAGTCAGAATGAGGACGTCGCCAGGTGATGGTGCCGCTCTCAACCGCAAGGCCGCAGTTCAATTTGTGGCGTGGGAAAACGCCGTCGCCGGCACGTCCTGCTTCGGCCCGTCATTGCGGCTCCATTGCCAAGTGAGGCCCGGCACACCCGCCTGCCGGCGCGCGTAGTAGAACCGGAATGGGTGCCGGCCCGCTTGCAGGCGCACGGCTCCGGTGACTTCCGCTCCCGGCGGATAGCCGAAGTCCGCGTCGATCACCGTGGCGTCGTGGATGCGCAGGAGCGCACCGGTGTCGGCCGTCACGTGAAAGCGGTATTCGCCATCCTCCGGCACTTCGATGTAGCCGGTGAAGAGCAGCGCGACATCATTGGCGCGCGGGCTCACGTCGAGATCGGGCCGCGGGCTGGTGCCCTGCGCGGTGGGCGTCATCCCATCGACTCGCGGCACCCACGGTGAGGCTTGCGCGAAGGCCCGCCATTCGACGCCGGGCGTGGTCGAAGCCGGCTTCACCGCCGGCTGCAACTCCGAGTCGTACGGTCGCGCGGCGGACGCGTTCGGGCGGCGGATCGAAGGCACGATGTCGTGCAACTGCCGCTGGAGCGCGGCGTATTCGCTGCTGCTGTCGGCGAGGTTCGTGGCCTCCTGCGGGTCGGTCACCACGTTATAGATTTCAAAGGGATCAGCCGCCGTGCGGATGTCATAACGTACGCCCATGAAATCGCCCACGCGGATCGCCTGCATTTGATTGCGCTGGCGGCTGCGATGGCCGGGCAAAAACTCGGGGTAACCCGGCGTCTTGCCCTTCACGAAGTATTCGACATAGATCGGCGCCGTCCGCTTTTGCTCCTGCCCTCGGAGCGTCGGGACGAGCGAAACCCCATCCGCTCGCGCCGGAATCGGCACGCCCGCCAGCTCGGCGAAAGTCGCCAGCCAGTCATAATGCGCCGAAGGCTCGCGACTCAGGCTGCCCGCGGGTATGAAGCCGGGCCAACGGGCGAGCGCACCCACGTGCACGCCGCCCTCCCAGCAATCGCGCTTGATCCCATCGAACGGCCCGAAGCTGCGAAAGAATTGCGGCGTGAAGGGCTCGGGCAAATACGACTCCATGCTCACCCCATTGTCCGAGGTGAAGACGACGAGCGTGTGGTCATCGATGCCGAGGTCCTTGAGCAGTTGCAGGACATCGCCCACGCAGTCGTCGATCCGCCGCACGGCGGTCGCGTAGCGGCGATCCACATCGGGCCACGGTTTCTCCGGCGTCGCCGCGTCGTGATCGTCGTCCCAGGTAGCATTCGCGTACTCGGGATGGCACCACGAATCGGGCTTGCCGTCCGCCGTGTTGATCATCCGCCCCGCCGTGCCGAGCCACTGCACGCCGCCCTTCACCCCGCCCCCCGCCGGATAGGGGCCCGGCGGATACTGGATCTTCGCGTGCGGCGTATCGAGCGCGAGATAGCACATGAAAGGCTGCCCGGGATGCGTCGCGTGCTGGTCCGTAATCCATTTCTTGGCCCGCGCCGTGAAGAGATCCGCCGTGTAACAGCCCGCAAGATCCGCGGAGACTTCGCGTTCCATGTCCCAGACCTGTTTGCCATCCTCTTTCGGATAATGCGCATGGCCATCCCCATGTCGGATATAGCCGTAGTAATAGTCGAAACCGCGCTTCGTCGGAAATCCCGCCCATTGCGCCGGCCCGGCTTTCGCCGCCGCCGGATCCTTTTCCGCCGGCCCACCTTGCAAACCCCACTTGCCGATCGCCGCCGTCGCATAGCCCGCGCCTTTCAGTACCGTGGCCAGCGTGTGATTATTCTCCAGCGCTTTGTCGAATTGATTGTCCCGCACGTTGGCATGCCCCTGGTGCACCCCGAGCAGCAACGACGCCCGCGACGGCGCACACACCGGCGCCGAGCAATAATGGTCGCGCAACTGCAACCCCTGCGCCGCCATCGCATCCAGATGCGGCGTGGAATGCCAAGGCTGGCTGCGGTCATTCGCCGCCCGCCGCTGGTTTTGATAAAACACCCCGAGATCCCCCCACCCCAGATCATCCACGAGCACAAAAACAATGTTCGGCCGCGGAGCCACCTCCGCCGCCGGCAAGCGAACCAACCTGATGCAGTAAAAGACAAAAAGAAGAGCTAGAGGGGATTTCATGATAATGTTCTTGGAAGCGGAATTTGCCATCGCCCGTCTAGCACCAACATCGACCGGCGCCGGGGCGCTTATGGCCTGGCGCGCTGGAGCAGCAGGTAGGTGTGATCCGTGTTCTTCTCGGTCTTGAAGGCCGCCGGACGATCTCCGCGCTCGCCGGTGCAGAGCTTCAGGGTGTCGCCGGTGAGCACGTAAATGCCGACCTGATTGTGGCTGTTCAGGAAGTCGATCTGGGCCGGCTTCGCGGTCGGGTCGACGCGAAAACGAATGAGCGGCGCGCCCATGATCGACACGGTGTCCCCGGTGAAGATCAGCGTGATCTTTTCCAGCATCCCCGGCGGCGGGGGTTCGCCGTTGGAGGTCGCCTCAATCGCCCGCCACGTCCCCTGCAACGACGCCACATCCTGATCCGCCGCCTGACAAGACCAGGGCACCATGACCAGAGCCACAAGGGCGAAGAGCAGAGTCGATTTCATAGTTTCGCAGGGGGAGAGGAGATGGCCGTCGGTGCCGCACCGGCAGCAAAAAACTAGACTCCACCAAAGCAGAGAGCCTTCTGCGAGGGGGAAATCTTTTGCGCGCTGCGACGTGAGAGCCAGAATCGTCTGCTGTAGCGGCGGTCTGTGACC
>NZ_JBDUCX010000362.1:0-4650 GCF_040003245.1 Chthoniobacter sp. | reverse complement strand
GCGGATTTCGCGCTTGGTCAGCACCGCGCCGAAGTGAGGCGGCATCGGGCTGGGCAGCGGAGTGCGCTCGGCGATGTCTGCGGTCTTCAGTTTGCGCTTCTTGCCATCGACCACCGACGTGAGCGTGAGGTCATCGCCGGTTTCAAAAGTGATCACGCCGGAGATTTCCTCGCCATTTTTCAGCTTGAGCAATGCGGGTTGAAAACCGAGCGCGAGGCTCGAATTCGGAATGATCAGGGACTCGAGGACGAGGATGCGGTCGGTGGAATGCCGAAGCCACGTCAGGTCGGGGCCGATCGCCCCGCCTTTGCCATCCACCGAGTGGCAGCGGATGCAGCCCGCCTCCGGCTTTTTGGTGAAGATGACGCGGCCCTCGTCGGCGTCGCCGCCTTCGAGGCATTCGCGGAAGCGCACCAGTGGGTCGGTCGTCTTGTCGAGGTCCTGCGCGCGTTCGGCGAGCCGGGATTTTAAGTCCGCGTTGTCGCGCTTCGCCGCGGCCTCAAACAAATCGAGCCACAGCGCGACCGGAAGGTCGCCTGCGCGATAGCGGTCGAATTGCGCGAGCAGCACTTTGTCGGCGCTTGGGTCGGCATGGACACCAAGTCTCGCCAGCGCCTTCTGCCTAGCACTGAGGCGTCCTTTTTCGAGAACTGCGGCATCCTCCGCGACGGTTCGCTCAGGCTGCTCGCCGTTCTTCACGGCCGTCGTCGGCGCAGTCTGGGAAAAGGCGCTTTCACCAAGGGCGATCCCCAGGATGACCGCGGCAAGCAATTGGATGGAGGTGCTCATGATGTGCTGAGGGGTGCCCGGTCTACTTCAGCGCTTCCCCAGATCGCGGTGAGCACTACTGCATTCCTGTTCATCTCCGTCACGGCACTAAGACCTTTGGCTTGTAGCTGGCGTAGCGGGCACGCTGCTCGGGCGTGAGCTTTGAGTAATCGTAGCGCTCCTGTTCGACGCCGTTGATCTTCGCGTGGATGACGTTGGCCATGTCAGCCGCGCAATTTTTGATGTGCTCGGCTTTCTCTCCCGCAAACAGCTCGTCCACCGTCGTGGAGAAGAGTGCGAGCCAGCGGTCGAATTGCGGTCGTCCCATCGTCGTCAGCGGCACGAGCCGGGCGTGTGTGGCGAGCGGATTTCCGGTGAATCCGCCGCTGCGAAAAATCATCGTCTCCCAGAACGCATACATCTTCGGCAAGTGCGCGGCCCAATCCGTCCTGGCCACGTCATTGAAGATGAACCCGAGCAAATCATCGTGGCGAACCTTGTCGTAGAAGGCATCCACGAGCCGCTCGATGTCCGCGCGGCCGGTGAGATCGGCACGAGGGGCGAGGGGCAGGTCGTCGGAAGTCATAGTCACGAAAGCTACGGCCATTCGCCGCATGTGCGAGAGGCAGGCGGCGCGAAGTTTGACTTGGGTCAAACGAAACGCACATCAGGGAATCTTGATCCTCATCAAACATGACCGTCGTGGATTCTACATTCATCACGTTTGTCCCCGGACATGCACACGAGACCAACCACCGAAACCACTGGCGAGAGCACTGCGGGAATGCCGAGCCTTCCGCAGGAAGCTGCCGTGACTTAAGCTCCGGCGATGACAATTTATTTTACGCGAACAGGATCTCCCTCGGAGGAGCGCTTCCGCGAACAGCTTGACGGGCATGAATTGCGATTTGTCGGCTCGCTGGAGGAAGTCGGCGAAGAGGCGGAGATGCTCGTCATTCTTTTTTGGGCGCGCATTGATGGTGGCTTTTTGGCGGCGCACCCAAAGCTGCGCTTCATCGCCACGCGTTCATCGGGCTACGATCACATCGATCTCGCCGCCTGTAGCGAGCGCGGTATCGTCGTTTGTTCGGTCCCGAGCTATGGCGAGAACACGGTCGCGGAGCACACCTTCGCGTTAATCCTTTCGCTGACGCGCCGGCTTCGCGAGGTGGCCACGGCCAAGCGCATCGGGCGATTTTCTTTTGAAGAACTGCGCGGGTTCGATTTGCACGGGAAAACGCTCGGCGTCATTGGCACGGGGCGCATCGGGCTGCATGTCGCACGACTCGGCCGCGCCTTTGGCATGGAGGTGCTCGCCTTCGATTCCAAACCCGCCGACGTGATCGCCAGCCTTCTCGGCTATACTTACACCTCGCTCGACGAGCTGCTACGGCGCAGTCATGTCCTCACGCTCCATGTGCCGCTCACTCCCGCGACGGTTCACCTGCTCGACCGCGAAGCCTTTGCCAAGTGCCGCGAAGGCGTGATCGTGATCAACACCGCACGCGGTGGGGTGATCGACACGGCGGCTCTGCTGGAAGCTTTGGACAGCGGGCGAGTGGCCGGCGCCGGGCTGGATGTGCTGGAGGATGAGCGCGTCTTTCAGAAAGCCGCGTCGCACGTCATCACCGATCAGATCATTGAGTTTCTTCACGCGGACCCATCGTCTCCCGAGGAACGCCATCAGCGTGATCCGGAACGGCTCGAGGAACTGCGCTCACTGCATCGCAACGAAGCTCTGCTCGCGCGACCCGATGTCGTTTTCACCCCGCACGTCGCCTTCAATAGTGTCGAAGCGGTGGAGCGGATCGACCAGGTGACGATTGAAAACATCCGCGCCTTTCTGGCAGGGGAGGCGATCAATACCATCAATCCGCTGCCGCAGACCTGATCTTGTGAAGCACTCGCAAATCATCACACGCCGAAACTTCCTGACTTCCAGCGGCGCGTTTGCCGTCTGCCTCGCATGGCGTCAACGCGCAGCCGCCGCAGATCCGGCGCTGCCCGAGCGCGGACTTTGTGCGCATCGCGGCGCGTCGAGCACACATCCGGAGAACACGTTGCCGGCCTTCGCGGAAGCGCTGCGGCTCGGCGCGCACATGATCGAGTTTGATGTGCAACTCACCCGCGATGGCGCTCTCGTGCTCATGCACGATCCCACGGTGGATCGCACGACCAACGGCAATGGCAAGGTGTCCGATCTCACACTCGCCGAACTGCGGGGTCTGGATGCCGGTGCCCGGATGGATGAGCGCTTCAAGGGCACACGGATTCCCACGTTTGAAGAAACGCTGGCGATGATGCCGCGCGATGTGTGGCTGAATTGCCACCTCAAGGGCGGCGCGGCGCTCGGCGCTGCGACAGCCCGTGTGATCAAGAGCGTGGGCCGGCAGCGCCAGGCCTTTCTCGCCGCCACCGCCGCTGCAGCGCGGGCGGCGCGCGAAGTCGTCCCGGACATCCTCATCTGCAACATGGAGCGTCAGGGAAACTCGGCCGAGTATGCGAGGGAGACGATCGCGATGAAGGCGGCCTTCATTCAATTGCTCGGCAAAGGCGAAGTCCCGATCGACGACGTGAAAGTGCTGAAGGCCGCGGGCGTGCGCGTGAACTACTACCACGACGAGACACCCGAGGGCCTGCGCCGCCAATGGAATGCCGGCGTGGACTTCCCGCTCGTCAACGATCCCGCCAGCGCGTTGCCCATCGCGCAGGAGTTCGGCATTCTACCGCTGACGCGCTGACTCCTTACGGGCTTCCTTCCAAAACGCAGCGGAACCCATCGCAGCGCCAGCGGCGGGTGGAGGGTTGGTTGCCGCGAAAGGAGGAGAGCAGCGGCTTGGGAGCGCTGCTACCCCAGGAGGCGCCGCGCAGGACGTGGTCTTTCTGGTCGGCATTGAAGAAGTCCTCGCACCATTCCCACACGCTGCCGCCGAGATCGTAGATGCCCAATGCGTTGGGTGGGAAGCTCATCACGGGTGAGGTGACCGCGAAGCCATCCGTATAGTCGGCGATGATTTTTTCATGGGGGTACTGCGTCTGGCAATCGGTGTCGGCGTAGTTGCCCGCGCCTTTCGTGGGCGGCCATTGCGTGCCCCACGGATAGACGCCCGAGACTTTGCCGCTGAGGCTTTGCGGGGTGCCGCCATCGGCGGACTCCTGTTCGCCGAGGCCGACGGCGATGCTCCATTCGCGATCGGTCGGCAGGCGATACTTGCGGCCTTCCTTTTGGCTCAGCCATTGGCAGAAAGCGGTCGCATCGTCCCAACTGACATTTACCACGGGATGATCATCACCGGCGGTGGCGGAGAGGCTGCCGAGCTTCGCGTCCTTCCATGACGGGTCGGCGTTTGGATTCTCGGCGACATAGCGCGCATAGTCCGCGCGGCGCGTTTCGTGGATGCAGATGAGGGTCGGCGTTCCCGCAAGAGGCACGAACTTCATCCCGAGGCTGTTGGTGAAAGGCTTGTTGGGTGCGGCATGATCGGGCAGCGCGCCGGGCACGTTCTTGAAGTCGAAGTCCCGCACGGCTTCGGCGGCGAGGGTGGAGATGCGGTGGTGCAGTTGATAGACGGCGGGCCGGGTGTCGGCGGCGCCTGCGACGTAGCGGTTGCACAGGAAGATGACGAAGGTGCGGGAGAAGGGGTCGAACCAGAGCATCTGCCCGGTCCAGCCGGTGTGGCCGTAGCCGCCGATGGGGAATAACGCGCCGCGCTCCAGGGTGTAGTCGTGCCGCGGCGTGCGGTAGGGCGTGTCGATGTCCCAGACGAGGCCGCGGCGCACGGGGAGGTTCTTCGCGTCGGGGCTGGTGAGGCCGGGCGGGCTTTGCGCGCTGGTGAAGAGCTTGACGGTCTCCGGCTTGAAAACGCGCACGCCATCGAGTTC
>NZ_JBDUCX010000154.1:0-15813 GCF_040003245.1 Chthoniobacter sp. | reverse complement strand
CCGCGTGCCCGTCGCCCGCCTCGCCGCCGCCCAGGCCGCGATCGAGGAAAAGCGCGCCGCGAAGAAGAAGTAACAGCCGCTGTAGCGGCGGGCTAGGACCGTCGCCATTCTCAAATCACCAAAGCCGCCCCGGGAAACTGGGGCGGCTTTTTGATTCCGCCGCACTTGACGGACTACGCCAATGGCGTAGTCTCTCCCATGTGGTCTTTGAAGAAACGCCCACTTTCACCAAGCGCGTCATCGCGCTGCTCGATGACGAAAGCTACGCTGATCTACAGTTCCATCTCGTCCAGAATCCCGCGGCGGGCGACCTCATTCAACACTCGGGCGGATTCCGCAAGATTCGCTGGGCGGCGAAAGGGCGTGGCAAGCGAGGTGGCGTACGGATCATCTATTATTGGTGGAATGCGGACGACATCATCTCGATGGTTCTGATCTATCCAAAGAACGAACAAGACGACCTTACGCCCGCTCAACTAAAGACTCTGAAAAAGCTCCTCGAAGACTGACCGATGAAAAAAGAACTGCTTCAAGAATTACTCCAAAGCGTGAACGAGATGAAGACCATTCGTGGGGGACGGGCGAAGCCTTCGCGGGTTTTCAAAGTTGAAGATTCGACCGATGTGAGTCGGGTGCGCAGTCAATTGGGTCTTTCGCAGCAAAAGTTCGCCCAGTTGCTCGGCATCAGCGAGAAGACACTTCAAAACTGGGAGCAAGGCCGTCGCCGTCCGACAGGGCCGGCCCGGGTGCTTCTGCGGGTAGCGGCACGGCATCCGGAGGCGATTTTGGAAGCCGCCTGATCCTGTGGCGCTTTTCGCGTTGCGGGAGCAGAGCGCCGGGCTTTTTGTCACGGCATGATCATCACCGATCGCATGAGCGCCCGCATGGAAGGGCCGTTTTGTGTTTTCCTCATTGGCATGCGCTTCAACCGGCCTTGGAAAATTCACCAATGGCTGCCCGTGGCTCTCGACATGCCGCGCATGCTCGCCGAACTGGAACGCCAGCCGGAGCTGGGATTTCTCGGCGGGCATAGTTGGTTTGGGCGGACGACCATCATGCTCCAGTACTGGCGTTCCTTTGAGGCGCTCACCAGCTACGCGCGCCGGCCGGATCTGGAACACCTGCCCGCGTGGGGTCGCTTCCGCCAGCGGGTGGGGAAGAGCGGCGACGTGGGCATTTGGCACGAGACCTACCGCATCTCCGAGGGCCAGTACGAAAGTATCTACCACCACATGCCCCCCTTCGGGCTCGGCCAGGTAGGCACGCTCGTGCCCTCCATCGGCCGTCACGAAACGGCGGCGCAACGGATGCAGGCCGATAGCGAGAAAAGCAGTTCTTCCGCTACGGACACCGGATCAGTTTGATCCCTCGGTGAACCTTCTGCTTCGCGTCGATCAGAGCGATTTTAACAGCCATCCATGGCGTGCTGAAAAGGAGCAGCACGCCATGGATGGCAAGTCACTCACGATTCGAGTGTCACGCGCAAAATCCCTCTTCCTTCCAACGCAGCGGAGGAAGAAAACAAGCCCCCTTTCCTCACCCCCTTTCTTTGCGTCCTCTGCGTTCCGCTGGCAGTGAATCGGCCGCTTCCCCTTCGCTTGGATTCAATTTCCCATCGGTGAAGGCGGAGGGGACCCGGGAGACTTGGGTGGAAGAGGTTCCGCCGGAGGTTCGTTAGGAGGAGCCGGTGGTATAGGCGGTGCCGGTGGCTCCGGTTTTGGTGGTTGCGGAGGGCGGGGTGGAGGAGGCGGTGGTGGCGGCGGAGGAGGAGGGGGTGGGGGAGGTGGAGTCGCATCGGCTTGAGGCAGAGAGTCCACAGTCACCCCTGAATGGATGACCGCAGCCTGACAGACTGGAGCCGCGGCGATTGCCAGGCCAAACACGACGGCGGGGAGATGGCGCATCTTCATATCGATGGAATCGCTGCGGAAGGAGGATGTGGCTCTGTTTTCAACCGCCGCGCAATAGTGGTCGGCGGCGGATTTTGGCGAGGCGGTATTGCCGGGGAAGGCTCGCCGCCTTGTGCAATTCTCCCTTGAAAGTGCCCGCGAACGCATGTCGAGTGGACGTTCAACAATGAAAACACCTCTTATCCTTGCCGCCGTGCTGTGTTCCTTTGCCGTGAGTGCCTTCGCCGATGAAAAAACGGCGCAGGAGCGTCTGGATCAAACCTTCAAGAATTTCGATACCAATGGCGATGGCAGCATCAGCCTCGAGGAGTACAAGGCCGGCATGGCCGGCAATATGTCCCCGGCTCGCGTGCCCAAGGTTTTCAAGGAAAAGGATCGCAACGGCGACGGCCAGCTTTCCAAGGAGGAATTGCTCATCGTTCCCCAGGATCAGCAGCCGCAAAAGCCTGCGGCGACGCCGGATAAGAAGAAGAGCAAATAACGGCGTCCGCGCGCCGGGCGCCGGCCTTTGAGCCGGACATCGCGGACCGCAGCAATTCGGTCTTGAAAGCCAGCTTTGTCGTGTGCGAAGTAGTCGCCCCACGATGAAAGCTCCGCTCGCTCTTGCCCTGCTGGTTTGCCTTTTGGGGTCCATCTCCCTGGCCGATGAGGGATCGACGAACAAACGCGCGGAGCAACTGTTCAAGAAACTCGACACGAACGGCGACGGCGGCATCAGCCTGGAAGAATACGGAGCCAGTATGTTCGGCGGTTATGTGTCGCCGAAACAGGTGGCCAAAATCTTCAAGCAGAAGGACCAGGATGGCGATGGCAAGCTCTCGCTGGCGGAGCTGATGGCGGACGGCAAGAAAAAGGACGGCAAGAAGTCGAAGATGAACTAACGGAGGCGGAACGGCGTGTTTGGGGAAGCGCCGGGAAATCGCAGCCTGCTCGCCGCGTGGCAGCAATCCTGCTTGTTGGGCAAGTCCCATGATTCGCACTCTGCACATGGGAATGGTCGTGGCGATTATTTTCGCCAGTTTGGTTACTTCCGGGCACTCGGAGCCGCCCGCATCCGCCGCCCCCGTCACTACCACCGATGAAGTTGCCGCGCTCATTCGCGAGCGCGACCGGCTGCAACTGGAGAACTCCCTGCGCGACGAGAAACTGCGCCAGGAACTCGCCTCCACCCAGGCCGACCTCGCCCGCTTGAAAAGCGAGAGCGACCTGTTGAAGGCGAAAGCCGACCGGATTCTCGCGGAGAAGAAAATCGAGATCGACGCCGCCAAGATCGAGATGGAGGAACTCAGCAGCAGCGCCGCGCTCGAGAATGCCCGCAAGGCCGCGGCCCAGCAGACGCAACTGATCGAGCTGCGCACCAGGCGTGATCGTGCGGAACTCGAGGCCGAGCTCGCCACCGCGGAGCTGACCAAGCGCCAGAATGCTTTCAAGACCACGGAGATCGATTGGAACATGAAAACCGCCGAGTTGCGCGCCAAGCTCGCCCAGCGCGACAAGGAAGAGGAGGCCGACTCCTACGCCGAGGAACGTCCCGTTTACTTGAAAAATCCGGTCACCGCGGATGGCGAACTGGTCCTCACCGACCGGCGCATCGCGCTCAATGGCCTCATCACCGCCGCCACCGCGGATTTCGTCTGCTCGCGCATCGATTACTTCAACAACAAGAACAAGGAGTGGCCGATCTTCATCGTCATCGACGATTCACCCGGCGGCTCCGTGATGGCGGGCAACAAAATCCTCGAGTCCATGGGCAGCAGCACCGCGCCGGTCTATGTGGTGGTGAAATCCTTCGCCGCGAGCATGGCCGCGACCATTGCCACGCTGGCCCCGCGCTCTTATGCCTATCCGAACGCCGTCATCCTGCATCACCAGATTTCCAATGGCATGATGGGCAACCTCACCGAACAGCGCGAAGGCTTGAAGACGCTCGAGCAATGGTGGAAGCGCATGGCCACGCCGATCGCCGCCAAGATGGGCATCAGCCCCGAGGATTTTGTGAAGCAGATGTACGCCCACACCGCCACGGGCGACTGGCAGGAATTCGCCGATGACGCCGTGAAGCTGAAATGGATCGACGTGGTCGTGGGCCGCTGCCGCGAGACCGCCTGGCGCAAGAATCCGGACAGCAGCACGGCCAGCAACGGCCAGCAGGTGGCGACCGCCGATCGCTCCGCCGCTTCCACCGAGAAGGTCGATGCCAAAGGCCACGCCTACATGGTGCTCCCGCATCTCAATCCGGTGGATTGCTACTACCTGCACAATCCGGACGGCTACTACCGGGTGGAATAGCGCGAAGCCAGGGCGAAGGGCAAAAGCGCAGGGCGATGTCATGATCACCGCGTCGCTTGTTTCGACTTTAAAGAAGTTTAATCCATCGCCTTCCGCCCTTCGCCTTTCGCCTTTTTCTCACCCCGCCGCCACCGCCGTCGGCACCATGATCGCGTCCTTCATCCCATGGAGCAGCTTCTTGTCCGCGGGGCAGACGGTGGCCAACCCGCCGCGCAACACGGCCTTGCCGTCGATCACGAAGTAGTAAGGACACAGCCGCACCCGCCCGTGCATCGTCTCGATCTCCCCGGCGGCGTTGAGGAAACGCTGGTCCACCAGCCGCCCCTTGTGAAAGCGCTGGAGGATGTACGGGTGCTGCGGAAACTCGGCCAGTGCCTCGCTGATCGATGTCTCCCATTCGTGCTGCGAGGCATCGGAACCGAGCACCACGCTGCGGCTGCCCCACGCGGTTTCGTGAAAGCCGCTGATCTTCAAGATGAGCTCCCGCTGCTTTTGCGAAAAGTGCTTCACCTCCTCAAACGACTGGATCTCCAGCCCGGGGATCACCGCGTGCTGCGGCAGGATCTGCGGATCGAGAATCCACGTGTAGGGGATGACCTTTTGCAGTTGGAGAAAATGCTGCTCGCTCAACTCGCGCCGCCAGAATTCCCGCAACGGACGCAGCCAGAAAAGCGCAAACCAGAGCTTCTCCTCGAGATACGGTTTGAACGGCGGCGTGATCTGCGCCGTGCCGTCCGCCACGGCCTGCATGATCGCCGGCGCCGTCGGGATATTCGGTAGATCGAAGTGCTCGAAAAAGCGATAGAGCGACGCGCCCTGCGCCGGCACTGCGAATGTCTCCGCATCATGCACTCGCAAGGCGCCATCGCCCGCCACGCGGCTGAGATACTGCATCTCCGGGCGATAGGTTGCCGCTTCCTTCGAGACGAGGATGTCCGCATTGTCGCCTACGATCGCGCGGAAGCCATCCACCATCCCCGTCGCGCCGCCGAGCACATCGTGCGTGCCGAAGCTCGCGTAGGTCGCATTCAGCCACGCCGTGAGCCCGATGCCGCCGGGCACGGTGTCGAGTTCCGCGATGGTGAAGCCGTCCTCCGTCAGCACCAGATCGGGCCGGATCACGCGCGGCAAGTCCGCCCGGAATTGCTTGCGCCGCGAAAACTCCACCAGCTCCGCCGGCTTGCCCCGGTCGAGATAATCCGCGATCCACGCCGGTTGCTTGCCCGAGACGCTGCGCTGGTACAGTTCATTGCAGGCCCGGTTGAAGAGATTGAGCCGGTGCCCGAGCTTGTCCAGTTGCTCGGCCAGCTTCGCATCGATCACGAACGGCTCCGGCGAGAGCAGCCAGTCCTTGTCGGCAAAAAGTCCTTCCGGCGGAAAAGCCGCGCGGATCGCGGCGATGCGGTCGTGCGACGCGTCCATCAAGGAAGATTGAAAGTAGGCTGCAGGCTCATGCGGTTGGTGGACGAGATACGGTCGTGGCGCAGGCGGTAGCTGTAGCCGGGTTCATCGAACCCGGTAAAGGAGTGCGAAGTCAGCCCCAAATGCCAATGAAATATCGCGTGTCCGCAATCGTGACAGCCTCCATTGGCTCTGTTGGCTCCATTGCCGAAAATCGCGTTTTACGCGCCAAATGCACGCTATTTGCCGGTCAAATGAGAATCTTCAGCGCCTGCCGCACGAGATCCTCGGTCGTCACGGTTCGGAAACGACCATAAAGAAAACGTGGTCATCGTGGCCCGTACGAATCGGAAAAACATTCCATATCCGTAGATAGGCAAACAGCGGACTCTCCCAATGTCCGATTCTTGCCGCCCAAAGCATTGGTTTGTAAAATGCCCGGGCGCGATGAACCCGTGCTTTGTCCGTGATCGAGGGAAAGGGGTTGCTTGTCGGGTAGGTCTGCGATGGTTCTTTTGCCTGTTCGGCGTAGTGGAGAAGAGGGCCGCTGCTCAGCACATATAGGAGCGGTAAGGCGAGAAGAAGGCCCGCCAATTGGACGATGAGTTTACCGTTGGGATTCACGTCTTGCCCTTGGTGGCGATCATATCAGAATCTTCAGCGCCTGCCGCACGAGATCCTCGGTCGTCAACGCCGGGCCGCCTTTTTCCTGCGCCTGCTTTACCGCCTTGTGCGCGTCCACTTGCTTGTAGCCCAGCGCGATCAGGCCCAGCACCGCATCCGTGATCTTCGCTTCCTCCGGCGTCGGCGCGTGCGCAGCACTGGCCGCCTCCCACGCCGCCGCGATGCCCACCTTGTCCTTGAGTTCCACGATGATCCGCTCGGCTGTTTTCTTGCCGATCCCCTTGCTCTTGGCGAGCAGCGCCGCATCGCCCGCGACCACCGCGGCCTTGAAATTCCCCACCGTCGTCCCGCTCAACACGTCGAGCGCCGTCTTCGGCCCGATGCCGCTCACGTGCGTCACGAGCAACCGGAAGAGATCGCGCTCCGCATGGCTCATGAAGCCGTAGAGCACGTGCGCGTCTTCGCGAATGGCGAGGTGCGTTAATATCTTGATCGAGGCTCCCACGACGGGGAGCTTGTCGTAACTCGAAAGAGGAATCTGCACATGATACCCCACACCCTGAACATTGACGACGACGTGCGTGGGCAACGCCTCGGCGAGCTTGCCTTCGAGAAAGGTGATCATCGCGCGGAAGATACGGGAGCAGGCGGGAGCGCAAAGAGGAAAGTGTGGCGGGGCGCTTCGCTGGGTTTCTGGTTTCTGGTTTCTGGTTTCTGGTTTTCCGCAGCGAGTGCGGTATCCGCAGTGGAACCAGAAACTTCGCTCACCGCCGCCGAGCCCTGGCGCGTCATCCTCGAGCCAAAGTCCATGCACCGCGAGATCGCCTGGGAAATCCCCGGCGCCCAGCGCACCGTCCTCGCCCCCGTGGTGGTCGACGGGGTTGATTATCTGTTTCCTTCCCGGGCGATCTGGGACCGCTTCCAGGTCGACCGCGCGGAGATCGAGCGGCGCGCCGCCCTCGCTTCCGCCGCCGACCTCGCCACCCTTAAGCCCCGCTACGAGCGGAACAACAAGCAGGTCATCCAGTACGCCGAACTCACCTCCGACCGCCCCATCGTGGCCAGCGCCGTACTCGCGCCGAAGTTCCTCGAAATGTTTCGCGACACCCTCGGCGACAAGGTGCTGCTCGTGGTGCCGAGCCGCTTCACCGCCTATGTTTTCCCGGCGTTGGCCAGCAATTACCAGGACTACTATCCGATGGTGAATGAGGCCATCCACGCCACCGCCTGGCCGATCAGCATCGAGGTCTTCGAGGTCAGTCTGGAAGGGTTGCGCACGGTGGGTGTCTATCAGTCGCCCTGACCGCTCCGGGAGCCCACGGGCAGCCCCGGTAAGATGCCCCTCACCCGCAGCCCCTTTGAAATAATCTTCGCACCGGACCGGTTTCCGCGTTCATTGCCGGCCGCAACCTATGAAGAAAGTCATCCCGGCAGTCATCGTCTTCGTGGCCATCGCCGCGGTGGGGTTCCTGTATTTCAACAAGCGGACAGTGCATCACATCCGGGCCACCGAGCTGGCTCCGGCGGAAACGATCTTCTTCGCCCATTTCCCCGACCTGCGCCGCACCGCCGAGCGCTGGCCGAAGACCGCGCTCGCCCAGATCGGCGCCGAACCCGAGGTCAAAGCCTTTCTCGCCAAGCCCCGCGCCAGCGCCCCGCAGATGAAACTCTGGGACCAGAAGCTCGCCCAGCTCGAGCACGTGGAACCGGGCGAGGCCTTCGTCGCCGTTACCTCCATCGAGGGCAATTCGCCGCGCTTCATCGGCGGCTTTTCCTTCGCCGGACGCAAGGCGGACGTGGATGCCCTGCTCGCCGAGTCGCGCGCCGAGCTGAAGAAAAACTGGCCCGCCGGAAAATCCGATCTCACGATGCAGGGCGGCACCGAAATCGAGACGTTTACTTATCAGGACACGACCATCGGCGAGGCCTTCTGCGAGGACTGGTATTTCGTCTCGAACGACATGGAACTGCTGCGGCACACCGTCGATATCGCCGGTCACGGGCTCGGCCCGCTGGCGCTCGGGGAGAACGATCTTTTCCGCAAGAGCACCGCGCACCTGCCCGCGGATGGCGAGGTGGTGCTTTTCACCCAGGTCGGCTCAATCTCCGACCGGATCATTTCGCTGCTCGTCGCCGCCGGCCAGGCGCCCGATCCGAAGCAAATCGCCGATTGGAAGAAGATCCAGGCCATCGCCGCGGGGACGAAGTTCGAGGATGCCCTCATGCGCGACACGCTTTTCATCCTCAGCCCCGGCAATGCCCCTGAAGCGCCGCTGGCCCAAAACGCCCTCGCCCTGAGTGACGCCAATACCTTTCTCACCTACTCAACCGCGCTGCCCGCGACGATCGACGTCGCAGACACTTCGCTCGGCGTCTTCCGCACCATGGTCCCGGGCTTCCTCGGCTTCGAAAGCGGACTGACTGCGAAGGGCCTCAAGCTGGGCGATTTCGGCAAGGCGTTCGGACCGGAGTTCGGCACCCTCCTCGGTTGGGCGCCGGGCGCACCGCAGCCCTCGACCCTCCTGACGATGGATGTGCGCGACGCAGCGACGGCCAAGGGCTTCGTCGAGGCCTTCACTGGCGGCCTCGCGGGTGCGGCGTGGGGCCGGCAGGAAAAGGACGGCGTCACCCTCTTCCAGAGTCCGCCGGCGGAAGGTCTCATCGCCTTCACGCCGACCATCGCGCTCACCGACCATTTTGCGGTCATCGGCTTCAGCCAGGCGGAGGTGCTTGCCGGCCTCGGACAGCTCGCGAATGGCAAACCAGCCATCGCCTCGTCGCCCGCCTTCGCGCAAGCCGCCAAGTCCGTCGGCACGCCCACTTCCGGTTTCGGCTACATCGACCTGAAAACGCTGGTGGAGCGTTCCTACGGCACCCTGCGGCCGTTCCTCGCCATGACGCTCGCCTTCTCACCCGACTCCGCGAAATACGTCGATGCGGGCAAGTTGCCGGGCACGGAATCGATCAGCAAACACCTCTCGCCGGCGGTTTATTCCCAGTCTGTTTCCGCCGATGGCACCCTGATCGAGTCGGTCGGTCCGCTCACTTTCAATCAAGTGGTCGGCGTGACCGTCGGCGGGGCGATTGTCGCGGCCTTCCCGATGATCGAAAATGCCCTTTCCGGCGGTTTGAAGCTGGATCCGTCTTCGCTGCAACTGTCGCCGCCACCGGTAGTTCCCCCGACAGATCAGCCGCCGCGCACCGAGGCTCCACCCGCGCCACCGGAGCCCGCGCCCCAGCCCGAAAAGCCCGCTCCTCCCCCCGCGCCAGCCCCCCAGCTATAAGCAGAAATTGCGGCTGGACGAAAGATTTCATTCGTGAATTGGACAAGATGTGCTAATCTGGCCTTCCTATGCCTATTCACAAGAAAACCGCTTTCTCCCGTCGGCTTCCTGATCTGGTAACTGAAGAACTGGCCTCTGTTCTTTCCTCGAAAACCACCTTCGAGTTCAAGGATCTCTTCGACGTGGTCCACGAGAATCTTCGGGCCCGCAATGCGGCGAGTGGCGGTGAAGAAATGTTGCGCCTGCGCGCTTACGAGAAGCTGCAGAATCTGGTTGCCCGTGGCATGGTCAAAAAGGAACAGAAGAAGTATAAAGGCATTCCCAAGCAGCTCGCCACGCTCCAGACGACGCCTCCTCCCGCTCCGGCTCCCGCCGCTGCCGTCTGAGTCGTTCACGCAGCCGGGTTGAATCAGGGATATGAAAGAATATCTACCGATTTTCTTGCAGGTAATCGTCGCCATTGGCTTTGCCGCCGGCGCGCTCATCACGAGCGTGATCTTGGGCAAGGCCACCAAGAAGAACGCCACCAAGGACACCGCCTACGAGTGCGGCATGATCGCCTCGCCCGAGGCCCAGCCGCGCTTCAGCGTGAAGTTCTACCTGGTGGCGATGCTCTTCATCCTTTTCGATATCGAGATCGTCTTCATGTATCCGTGGGCGGTCATCTATCGGGATTACATCGCCCATCACGGCGCGGGTATCTTCTGGTCCATGCTCAGTTTCGTCGGTGTCCTCACCGTCGGCTATGTATATGCCATCATGAAGGGCGCGCTCGACTGGAAGCGCTGATCGACCTCATCCTTGGTGCGGCCTCGAGGGCGGAAAATTTTCGCACTCCGTCATAGCCACGCCTCCGTATTTCTGCACAAATCTATTTCGCATGGTTCATCACGTCACGCTCTACAAACTCCAGCCGGAGGTCACCCCGGTCAAGCTGGAGAGCCTCATGATCACGACGCGCATGACGCTGCTCAAGATCTCCGAAATCCTCAGCGTAAAGTGCGGGAAGAACATTGATCCGAAGTCGGAATGGCCTTTCTTCATCGCTCTCGATTTCGAGTCCATGGAGAAGCAGGCCATGGTGCAGGACGAGGCCATCTATATGAAATTCGTGGCCGACGTCATCAAGCCGCACACCGTCGCGGCCCTCTCGCTCAATTACGAGATGGAGCCGGGTAAGGCCGTCAAATACTCCTGAAGTCGCGCCGCGACGAAGGCGATCTCCTCGTCATCGATGGAGAACGGCGGGGTGATACTGAGGACGTTGCTGGCGGGCCCATCGGCCAGCAGCAGCAGGCCGTCCTGGAGCGCCCGCGTGACGATCGCAATGGCCAGGTCGGTGAAGGGCGCGCCGTCCGCCTTGATCAATTCCACGCCGAGCATCAGCCCGCGTCCGCGCACGTTCCAGATGTGCGGTGAGCGCATCTTTTCCAAGGCGCTTTTTAATCGCTGACCACTGGCCTGTACTTGCGCCGCCACTGCCGGCCGGGCGTGCTCGGCCAGCGCCGCCAGCGCCATCGCGCAGCCTAGCGGATTGCCGAGAAAAGTGGTCGTGTGCAGCGCCTCGCCCGATGACGGCGGCCAGGCATCCATGACGTCGGCCCGCCCGACGCACGCCGAAAGCGGGAAACCTCCGGTCAGCGCCTTCCCGAGACACACGATGTCCGGCACCACCTTGCTGTCTTCGCAGGCGAAAAGCGCGCCGGTGCGATTGAACCCCGTGTAAATCTCATCCAGCACCAGCAGCAGGCCATACTCGTCGCACACAGTGCGGAGCATGGGCAGGAATTCCGCGGGAGGCACCACACAGCCGCCCCGCCCCTGGATGGGTTCCACCAGGATGCAGCCGATCGCCCGCCGTTGAATCGTCGCCACGAGCTCCTTGCGCAATCGCAACATGTCCCCGGCCGGGCCGAAAGGGTAGGGGAGCAGCGTCGCGAACTCTTTCAGTTGCGTGCGAAACGGCTCGCGAAAGAAGGGAATGCCCACCGTGCTCAGTGCGCCGAGTCCGAGCCCATGATACGCGCCCGTGAAAGCAATCACTCCCGCGTTGCCCGTGTAGAGCAGCGACGTCTTCAACGCCGCCTCGATCGCGTCCGAGCCCGAGTTTCCCAGCACCACTTTGCCGGGGCCCGCGCCCCAGCGTTCAAAGGTCAGGGCGCTGAGCTGTGCGCACAGTTCCGTCTTCACCGCCGTCGGGTGCACATCGCCCATGGCGTGCAGGAGGTCCGCCGATTGCGCGACCAGCGCTGCTCGCACTTGCGGATTCGTGTGCCCGAGCCCGCTCACCCCGAAGGCCGAGGTGAGATCCAGGTAGCGGTTGCCATCCGCGTCCCACACATTCGTGCCCGCCGCCCGCTGCCAGAAGACGGGAAAGTCCTCCGCCAGGTAGGTCACGTTCTGCGATTCGTGGCGACGCAACTTCCCGGCGAGCTCCCGCGAGCGCGGACCGGGGATGGGAGTGATGATTTCCGGCAGCAAGGCTCAGGCTTTGCCGCGCAAGACGCGCGTGTAAACTTCCTCGTAGCGAGGCACCGCGGTCGACCAGGAAAAGTCACACGCCATCGCGCGCAACCGCAGCTTCTTCCAGCGTTCCGCATCGGTGAAATAGCCGCGCACGCGCATCAGCGCGTCCCAGAATGCCTCCACCGTGAAGTCGTAAAAGAGGAAGCCGTTTCCGCTGCCGTTCGTGGGGTCGTAGTCCTGCACGCTCTCGTACAGTCCGCCCGTTGCGTGGGCGACCGGCAGGGTGCCATACTTCAGCGCATACATGGCGCTCAACCCGCACGGCTCGTACTGCGACGGCATGAGGAAGACATCGCCGCCCGCGTAGATCAGGTGCGCGAGCGTTTCATCCATGCTCTGCCGGTAGGCAAAGCGCTCGGGATGCCGGCGGCTGGCGACCATCAGCTCGCTCTCGAAGGCCGCGTGCCCCTCGCCGAGTATAACGAGGCGTACGTCATCCGCCAGCAGTCGATCGAGGAGGGGAAAGAGCAACTCGATGCCCTTCTGGTGCGTCAGCCGCGTGACCATGACCAGCACCGGTCCCGCCGGCTTGGGCGCCAGCCCCATCTGAGCGAGCAATTCCTCCCGGCACTTCTGTTTCCCCGTGAGAGTTTTCTGCGAATATTTTTTCGGCAGCAACGCGTCCTTGGCCGGATCCCAAATATCGTAGTCCACGCCGTTGAGGATGCCGGTCAGCTTGTGTGCCTGCTCGCGCATCACGACATCGAGCCCCGCGCCGCCTTCCGATGTCGTGATTTCCTTCGCATAGCGCTGGCTCACCGTGGTGATCGCGTCAGCATAAACGATCCCGCCCTTGAGCAGATTGAGGTTTCCGTAAAACTCCACGCCCGAGGCTCCGAAGTAGTGCCCCGGCAGATTCGTCAGCCCGAAATCGAGCCCCCAGAAGCTTCCCTGGTAGGCGAGATTGTGAATCGTCAGCACCGTCTTGAAGGGCAGCTTGCGCTCCTTGACCAGCACCGGCACCAGCCCCACCTGCCAGTCGTGCGCGTGCACGATATCCGGCGGCGGCATGGCCCGGCGCGCCAGCTCCACCACCGCCCGCGAGAAGTAGATGAACCGTTCGGCGTTGTCCGTGTAATCCACGCCGTCCACCCCATAAAGCCCTGTCCGGTCAAAATACTCGTCCTGTTTCACGAGGAAGACCTGCACCCCATTGGGCGCCGTGCATTCGAGGATTTCCGCCGTCAACCGCTTGTAGCCCACCGATACCTCGATCTCCACACCGGTGCTTTGCACATTCAGATCCTGCCGCTCCGGCAGCCCCCGGTAGCAGGGCAGCACCACGCTCACCTCATGGCCTTGGGCCGCCAGGGCTGCGGGGAGCGCTTCCATCACGTCGCCCAGTCCGCCGGTGCGCGCGAGGGGAGCCATTTCGCTCCCGGTAAAAAGAATCTTCATGCCCCCGAGAAATGGCGGAAGCCCCTGCGCGAGGCGAGAAGGATTTGCGCAAAAGCGCCCGGTCTACTCTAGCCCCTCATTTCCATTTTCCATATTCCATTGCCCATCTTCCACTGAGCGCCTTGCTCCCCAGCCCGCCCTCCCCGTCTTCGAGGCGTCCAAATCTCGCTTGTCAACGAACCCTTCATTGTTAGAGTCGGCCACCCTTCCTCTAGGGCCACTCTCTCATCAATGACGCTAGGTAATCTACTCACTGTCGATCAAATCCTCCCGGAAATGAAATCGGCCGAACGATGGAGCGCCATTGTCGAACTCGTCGATTTGCTCGTCGCCCAGAAGCAGGTCAAGCCTGCCGATCGCGACGTCGTCCTCGGCGCCCTGCGCCAGCGCGAAGAGACCATGAGCACCGGCATCGGTTTCGGCATCGCCATCCCCCACGCCTCCTCCGATCGCGTGGACAAGGTGGTCGCCGCTTTCGGCCGTTCCACCACTGGCATCGAGTTCGATTCCCTCGACAACGCTCCGGTGAAATTCATCGTCCTCTTCGTCGTGCCCAAGGACCAGTTCCAGACCCACCTCCGCACCCTCGCCGCGATCGCGAAATTCCTCAACGACCGCTCCGTCCGCGAGCGGCTCGGCACCGCCGTCTCCGCCGGCGAGATCCTAAGCATCTTCGAAAACGACAGCGCCGGAAAAGCCTGAGACGGAAAAGCCTGGGACGGATGGGAACGCCAACGGCGTTCAATCATCCAGCCCAGGGTTGCGAGGAACGAGCTACCCTGGGTAACCACCAAATCCGTCACAACCCTGAAAGGGTTGAAGCACCAAAGGAATGACCATCTCCGCCCTTCTCGAATCCAAACTCCGCGCCGCCACCGCCGGCTTCGGCCCCGTCGAAGCCCGCGTCCAGGCCGCCACCGACGCCCGCTTCGGCGACTACCAGACCAACATCGCGATGGTCCTCGCCGGGCAGCAGCAGCGGCGCGGCAACCCGCGTCAGTTTGCCCAGAAGATCATCGACGCCCTCGACGTCGCCGACCTGTGCGCCCCGCTGGAAATCGCCGGCGCCGGCTTCATCAACTTCCGCCTCAAGCCCGAGTGGCTTGCGCAGCACTTTACCGAGTTTCTCACCGACACCCGCCTGGGCGTCCCACAGCCGGAGCAAGCGAAGACCCTCGTCATCGACTTCAGCTCCCCGAACGTCGCCAAGCCGATGCACGTCGGCCACATCCGCTCCACCTTCCTTGGCGACGCCCTCTCGCGCATCGCCGAATTCATCGGCCACCGCGTCATCCGCGACAACCACATCGGCGACTGGGGCACGCAGTTCGGCATGATCCTCCTCGGCTGGAAGACCGAACTCAACCAGGAAGCCCTCGCCGCCGACCCGCTGTTGGAAATGGAGCGCATCTACAAGCTCATCTCGGCCCGCTGCAAAGCCGACCCCGCCACGCTGGAGACCGCCAAGCAGGAGCTGGTCAAACTCCAGTCCGGCGACGCCGAAAACCTCGACCTCTGGCACGAGATGATCCGCCTTTCCCAGGCGCAATTCGACACCGTCTACCGCCGCCTCGGCGTGCGCTTCGACGTGGCCCTCGGCGAAAGCTTCTACAACCCGCAGCTCAAGGACCTCGTGGCGCAATTGCGCGAGCGCGGCATCGCCCGTGAGAGCGAGGGCGCGTGGTGCGTCTTCAGCGATAAAAGCGGCAAGCCCGAGGACGACCCTTTCCTCATTAAGGAAAAGGACGGCTGGCACGACAAACCCGCGCTCGTCCAGAAGAGCGACGGCGCGTCCAACTACACCACCACCGACCTCGCCACGATCGAGTACCGCCTCAAGACCTGGTCACCCACCGAGATCGTCTACGTCACCGACGGCCGCCAGCAGCTCCACTTCCGCCAGCTCTTCGCCATCTTCCGCCGCTGGCACTCCGACCTCGCCGCCACCGTGCGCCTCGCCCACGTCTGGTTCGGCGCCGTCCTCGGCGACGACGGCAAACCCTTCAAGACCCGCAGCGGCGACACCGTCAAGCTCGTGGACCTTCTCGACGAAGCCGAAGAGCGCGCCTTCGCCCTCGTCACGGAAAAGAACCCCGAGTCCCCCGAAGCCGACCGCCGCGAAATCGCCCGTGTCGTCGGCCTTGGCGCCGTCAAGTACGCCGACCTCCTGCCCAACCGCCAGAGCGACTACGTCTTCGCCTGGGAAAAGATGCTCAGCTTCCAAGGCAACACCGCCCCGTATCTGCAATACAGCTACGTCCGCATCCGCTCCATCTTCCGCAAAGCCGAAGAGCAGGGGATCGCGACCGGCGAAAAGGCCGAAGTCCTCCTCGCCGAGCCCGCCGAACAAGTCCTCGCCAAAAAGCTCCTGCAATTCGGCG
>NZ_JBDUCX010000153.1:0-15869 GCF_040003245.1 Chthoniobacter sp. | reverse complement strand
CCTTGAACTCGCGCAAGACCGCCGGCAGCACATGCTGGCAGGCCGTGGTGCTGGCGCCGATGCGCAGCCGGCTGCTGCCCCATTTGCCCAGGTGCCCGAGTTGCGCGCGCGCGGATTCCATCTCTTCGAGGATGCGTTGGGCGCTGATGAGGAGCTGTTCCCCAGCCTGCGTGAGCACGACCGTTTTGCCCATCCTGTCCAAAAGGCGACAGCCGATTTCCTGCTCGAGGGCCTTCATCGAATGGCTGATCGCCGATTGGGAGAGGTGCAGTTCCTGGGCGGTCTCGGTGAAACTTCCGGTGCGCGCGAGGATTGAAAAGGCCCGCAGTTGTCTGCTATCCAGCGGTTGCGACATGAATGAACGAAATTCATCGCATTCATAGAAAAGTTAAAAGTCCTTTCTTAGTTTCATCATCAATCCATGGCACGCAGAACGCTGAACAACCCGAGAGCCAGGCCTCTGCGCCGCCACACGCCATTGAAAGCATCCGTCCAGTCCCGTCCCATCCGCCTCGGCTTCGTAGCTTTGTCGGACAGCGCGCCGATCATCATGGCGCAGGAGTTGGGTCTCTACGCGAAATATGGGCTTCACGTGGAACTGTCCCGCGAAGTGGGCTGGGCCACGATTCGCGACAAGATCATCTACGGTGAACTGGAAGCGGCCCACGCCCCGGCCGGCCTGGTGGTCGCGGCGAGCTGCGGGTTGGGTTCCATCCAAGTGGAATGCCTGACCGGATTGGTCTTCAATCTGAACGGCAATGCGGTTACCCTTTCGCAGGAACTCTGGAAGAAAGGGGTGCGCGATGGGATGACGCTGCGGCGCGCGATCACCCATGGCGATGATTTCCTCACTCTGGGCGTCGTGCATACATACTCCGCGCACAATCTTCTATTGCGCCAGTGGTTGCGCACCTATCGGATCGAGCCGGACCGCGATGTCAGGATTGTCGTCGTTCCGCCGGCGCAGGTGCATGCCAATCTCAAGGCCGGACACCTCGATGGCTATTGCGTCGGCGAGCCCTGGAATTCCCTAGCCGTGCTGAGCAAGACGGGTTGGTCCGTGGCGACGAGTGAAGAGATCGCGCCGCGGCATCCGGAAAAAGTCCTCATGGTGCGCAGCGATTATGCGAAACAGTTCGCGGGTGAGCATCTATTGCTCATCGCGGCCCTCCGCGAGGCGTGCGGGTTTTGTGCCCGCCCGGAAAACCGGGAGCGGATTATGGAAACGCTGGCCCAACTCGAGTTTGTCGGCGTGTCCATCCAGGCCCTGCGCATGAGCATGGCGGGAACATATGATTATGGAAACGGCCGCATCGAGAAGCATTCCAACTTTCATCTCTTTGCCGGCGAGGGCGTGAATGAACCGAGTGGCGACAAGGCCATCTGGATTATTCGCAATCTCCTGGCCAGCGGTGTCGTCAAAGACCCAACCCTGATTCCTGAAGATCGGGCGGCGGATTGGTTTCGAGCCGACCTTTTCGAGGAAGCGGGGCGTCTCGCGAAGCCAGATTAGATCGATCTGGTCGACAGGGCTGCGACTGTTCCGTTCTGAGCATTAAAGGTGGCCACCTTGAGCTAAAGGGGACATCGACGGCTGGGTGGCGGGGGAGATTTCGCCAGCTGGATCGTGCTCATGGCGGTGGGATTCGAGAAATCGACGAGCCGTTAAAACATTGTCCACGCCACGTAAATGAGGGAGGCGCAGGGACATTTCTTCGACATGAATAAGTTTCATTGAACACATTAGGAGTATGAATTGGGTTTGATTCGAATACGCGCTTGAATGGCACGCACGGAGCTCATTGCGGAACCTGCCGTGGTTCTGCCCGAGCCGTTGAACATTAAATCTTAGTCCAAATTGAAACTACCATACATGGAAAGCTCCCTCGGTCGTCTGGCCGCAGGCCTTTCAACTGACAGCCGCCCGCACATGAACAAGAAATCCGTTTCGATCGTCAGTCGCCGCCGTTTCCTATCCGCCACTACCAAGGGAATCGGAGCCGCCGCCCTTTTTGCGGGACTGCCCAAGGGGTGGGTCGGCTCGGCCTTTGCGAGTGACGCGCCGGAAACGGCCGACGTGAAATTCGGCATTATCGCCCTGACCGATTGCTCGTCGATCGTGATTGCGCACGAGAAAGGGCTTTTCAAGAAATACGGAATCAATTCGGTGGTGAGCAAAGGTGCGAATTGGGCGGCCATCCGCGACTCCCTGTCGAATGGCGACATCCAGGCCACGCACATGCTGATCGGGATGCCCATCGCGAGCACGATGGGGCTCCTGGGTTCACCGAAGAAGCCGATGATCGCCCCGTGGCTCATCAATCGCAATGGTCAGTCGATCTCGCTGGCGAACAAGTATAAAGGCAAGGTCACCGACGATCCAAAGGCGCTGAAACCCTTTGTGGAAGAGGCAAAGAAGGCGGGCGCGCCGCTGACTTTTGCGATGACCTTTCCGCCCGGGACACACGCGATGTGGATGCGTTACTATCTGGCGGCTGGCGGCATCAATCCCGATACCGACGTGGCTCTCATCACCGTCCCCCCGCCGCAAATGGTGTCGAACATGAAGGCCGGAAAGATGGACGGCTTCTGCGTGGGCGAACCCTGGAATGCGCGGACGATTGCGGAAGACGTGGGATTCACGAGCATCAACACCCAGGGGATCTGGAAGGATCATCCGGAAAAGGTGTGCGCATTCACCGCGGAGTTTGCGGACAAGAATCCCAAGACTGTGAAAGCCGTGCTCAAGGCTCTGCACGAGGCGAGCGTGTGGCTCGACGTGATGGAGAACCGTCCCGAGCAGGCGAAGATCGTCGCCTCGCCGACCTATATTGGTTGTCCGGAAGACGTCATCCTAAGCCGCTTGCAGGGCAAATATCTTTACGGAGACGGTCGGAAATTGAAGGACCCGAACTATATGATTTTCAGCCAGCGAAATTGCAATTACCCGCAGGCCAAATATGCCAAGTGGTGGCTCACGCAATTCCGGCGCTGGGGCATGGTGGACGGCGCGCCGGATTACGCGGGCGTCGCCAAGCAGGTGATGCGCGCCGATATTTATGAGGAGGCGATGAAAGAAATCGGGTATAAACACCTCGGACCCGACGACAGTGCGGAGACGCTCTTCGACGGCGTGAAATTCGACCCGAAAGGCGATCTCGAAGCCTACGCCAAAGGCTTTCCGATCAACAGCGTAAAAGGCTAAACGGATGGGAGCTGCGAGTTCATCCATGCAAATAAACGGCTCGGGCAGGGCCGGACTCGGGGGGCGTCGCCTCTCGCCGCCGAGCTCGCCGCCGGGCGCCTCGCTTGATCTCTCTTCACTATTGCCCAGTGCGTGGCTGGGAGGCGTCTATGCGAGCGGTGCGCCGGAACTGAGAAAACTAACCTTTGGGATTCTGCCACTGACGGATTGTGCACCGATTGTCGTGGCCCACGAACGGTGCCTCTTCGCGAAGCATGGCATCGAATCGGCCATCTCGAAGTTTACGAGTTGGACCTCCTGTCGGGACGCCTTGATGACCGGTGAGGCACAGGCGGCCCACATGCTCTTCGGGATGCCCGTGGCCGCGGCCGTGGGCAGACTCGGCACTGAGCAGAAGCCGCTGATCATTCCTTGGATTCTGAGTCGCAACGGCCAGGCTATCACGTTGAGCATGAAACACAGCGGAACAATCGGCGCCACGCCGAAAGAGCTGCGGCCGCGTGCGATCGAATGTCGCGACAAGGGGCGCCCGCTGGTCTTTGGCATGACACTCGGTCCCGGCACGCACGCGATGTGGTTGCGCTACTGGCTCGCGGCCGGCGGCATTGATCCGGATCGCGACGTGGCGCTGATTACCATTCCGCCACCGCAGATGGTGGCCAACATGCGCTCGCAGCGCATGGATGGCTTTTGCGTCGGTGAACCGTGGAATGCGCGTGCCGTCGCCGTGGAGTTGGGCTATACGGCAATCCTATCGGAACAGATCTGGCCGGATCATCCGGAGAAAGTGCTGGCCTTCGCCGAGGAGTTCGCCGAGACCAATCCCAATTCGGTAAAAGCGGCACTCCGGGCCATCTACGAGGCGAGCCTGTGGTGTGACGACCCGGCGAATCGCGCGGAACTGGTCACGCTGCTTTCCGATTCGGCGTACGTGGGAGTGGCCCCGCAATTGGTTGCCGAGCGACTCGGCGGCACGGTGGACTGTGGTAATGGCCGTACGGTTGCCGAACTTCGCGGGCCGACTTTCGCCGCACGAAATGCCAACTACCCGCAGGCGAAATATGCCGTCTGGTGGCTCGCCCAATTTCGCCGCTGGCGCATGCTGACCGAAATCCCAGAGTACCTTGGCGTGGCTGGGCGCGTCATGCGGCCCGATTTTTACGACGCGGCGCTGAAGGAACTGGGCGTCACGCCTGGCGGTGCGGACTTCGCGCCGGACACACTCTTCGATGGAAATACTTTCGAGCCCTCCGAGCCGGAGGAATACGCCGCGTCATTTCAAATCACTGCCCTCCGGAAAAACTGACCCGCCTACATGAACGAATCCTTCATCAAAAAAATCGACTGGCTCATTCTACCCGCCATCGGAGTCGCCGTTTGTATTCTGCTCTGGGCGATCATCGCGGGTAAGGAAACCAAGAGCACCTATGTCGACGACTTCGGTGACAAAATGACCAAGGTCGTCCGCACAGGAATCTCCAGCGATCTGCCTTCGCCCGGAGAGACGTGGGAGAAGAGCAAACTTTACATCACGCAGCCCTTCGCGAAACGCGGCGAACTTGACCAGGGCATCCTGCGTTTCACGTGGCTCTCGCTTACGCTGGTCGTACAGGGTTACGCCATCTCGTTGCTTGTCGCCACGCCGCTGGGCTTTTTCCTGGGGTTGTCGAAGACTTTTTCGAAAATGTTCGACCCGATTTTCCAAGTGTTGCGTCCTGTCTCCCCGCTCGCATGGCTGCCGCTGGGGATGGTCCTGTTCCTAGGTGCGAAGGTCAACTTTCCCGGCACCGCATTGACTTACACGGCCTCCGATCTCGCGGCCATTTTCACCATCGCGATATGTTCGATGTGGCCGACGGTGCTGAACACAGCCGTAGGAGTGCGCGCCATCCCGCAGGACTATTTGAACGTCGCCCGGGTGCTGAAGCTCTCCAGGAGCAAGACGCTCTTCAAGATCATGCTGCCGGCGACATTGCCCTATATGTTCACGGGCTTCCGCTTGTCTCTCGGCATCGCCTGGCTGGTTATCGTCGCGGCGGAGATGCTCACCGGGAAACCCGGGATCGGCGGGTTTCTGTGGCAGGAGTACAACGCGCTGAACTATGCCCACATCGTCCTGTCCATCTTGACCATCGGTATTGTCGGCTTCGTGCTCGACCGCCTGATGAGCGCCATCGAGGGCCGCTTTAAAACCGTCTAAACAGATGTCACTCCTCGTAGTTAATAACGTCTGCAAAGGTTTCGGCTCCGGCAAGGGTCGGGTGGAAATACTGGAAGACATCAATCTCGAGATCGAGGCGGGCGAGTTCGTGGCGATCATTGGCTACTCCGGCGCGGGTAAAACGACCCTGATGTCGCTCCTTGCTGGGTTGACCACGCCGGACTCCGGCACCGTGAAACTCAATGGCAAAGACGTGGATGGACCGGGCCCTGATCGAGGGATCGTTTTTCAAAACTACAGTCTGCTGCCCTGGCTCACGGTGTATGAAAATATTGCCCTCGCGGTGGATCAGGTATTCCCGCAATGGACGGCAGAACGGTGCCGCAGTCACATCGAGAAAAACATCGCGATGGTCAACCTCACGCCGGCGGCGAAAAAACTTCCGAGTGAGCTTTCGGGCGGCATGCGGCAGCGCGTCTCTGTCGCGCGGGCACTGGCGCTCCAGCCGGCGATTCTCCTTCTCGACGAGCCGCTTAGCGCACTCGACGCTCTGACGCGGGCCAACTTGCGAGACGAGATCAATCGCATCTGCCAGGAGGATAAGAAGACGGTCGTCCTGATTACGAACGACCCGGACGAAGCAATCTTGCTGGCCGACCGCGTCATTCCGCTGACCGCCGGGCCGCGGGCCACGCTGGGGCCTTCCATTCCCGTGACGATCCCGCGGCCGCGCGCCCGTACGGCGATCAATCAAAACTACGATTTCAAACAGACGCGCAACGAAGTGATCGACTATCTGCTCAAGGCGACGGATAAGCGCAAGGTCGCCATGAGCATGAAACTCGTGCTTCCGGATTTGATTCCGGAGGATCTGGACAAACGAAGGATGCCCTTCGAGAACAGACGCCGACCGCGCCGGCGCAGTGAGGAAAAGCGAGAGACCGTGGAGGTGACCCGTGAGTGACGTCGCGTATCTCGAACTTTCCAAACTGACGAAAAGCTACCCATCGCCAAAGGGAAGGGCGGTCATTGTCAAGGACGTGGATTTTAAATTCCGCCGAGGTGAGTTTGTCACCGTCATCGGCCACTCAGGCTGCGGGAAATCAACGATTCTGATGATGGTTGCGGGACTCAGCTCGATCAGCGAGGGGGCGATCATTCTCGCGGGCAAAGAACTCGTGGGACCGGGTCCCGATCGGGGTGTCGTCTTTCAGTCCCCGTCACTTCTCCCGTGGATGACCGCCAAGGAAAACGTAATGCTCGGAGTCGATCAGGTCTTTTACACGGCCGCCAAGATCGAGCGCGAACAGATCGCGGAGTATTACCTTGCTCTGGTGGGGCTCGGCGATTCGATGCACAAGACGCCGAAAGAGCTTTCCCAAGGGATGAGGCAGCGGGTCGGCATCGCCCGTGCGTTCGCCCTCGCGCCGAAGATGCTCCTGCTCGACGAACCGTTTGGCATGCTCGATTCACTCACGCGCTACGAACTACAGGAGGTGCTCCTGCAACTGTGGCGCCGCGAGAAGACGACCGCGATGATGGTCACCCACGACGTGGACGAGGCCCTCTACCTGAGCGACCGCATCATCTGCATGACGGATGGACCGGAGGCCGGCATTGGCGAAGTCATGGAAGTGAAGTTTCCGCGTCCTCGTGATCGGAAGTCAGTCATGGAGCATCCCGATTATTACGTGCTCCGCGAGCAACTCATCCACTTCCTGGAATTCAAGGCGCACCAGCATCCGCCCGCAGAGGCAATGGCGGTAATGCTCCCATGAAGATTTACTCGGCCTGCATGCTCGCAGGTCAAACAGCACAGCAATCATGCGAAGGAGCATCTTCGTGTTTGAAAACAACCCAATGATGTATCAACGAACTACTTCCCTTCCTAAAAAAAGCGGAGGGCTGTTTGCGGCAGCCCTCCTGGCCAGCGGTCTCGTCTCCTCCTTTGCGGGAGAGACAGAAATCAAATCCACCAGCGAAAAGAGTGTAATCGAAAAAGCCCCGGAGTCCAATCCGCTGAGCTTTTTCGACGGGAAAGTGGTGTTCGATCTGCAGGAGCGTTTTCGCTGGGAAATCCGCGAGAATAACTTCGACTTCAACTCCGCGGTCCGTTCGCTGACCGACGACAACTGGTTTCTCCAACGTTTCCGGATTGGCGTCATGATCAAGCCGGCTCCTTGGATCAAGCTTTATGCACAGGGTCAGGATTCTCGCGAGATCAATTCTGATCGACCGGACATTCCCGGTCAGCTTGGAGCCGAAGGCGACGACGCCTTTGATCTGCGCCAGGGTTACATCGAAATCGGAAACACCAAGGAATTCCCGCTCTCGCTGAAGGTTGGCCGTCAAACCCTGATCTATGGTGACGAGCGACTCATCGGAGCGTTCGACTGGAACAACATCGGACGCACGTTCGATGCGGCGAAACTCCGCTGGGAGGCGAAAGACTGGTGGCTCGATGCCTTCGCGTCGACTGTGGTCGTGCCCACGCGCGGAAAATACGATCAGTCCGACTTTGTCAATGGGACCGAAAATCACCGCGCGCAGGTCTTCAGCGGCCTGTATTTCAGCACGACGGCAGTGTCGGTCCAGACCACGGACCTCTACGTGCTGCACCTGCACGAAAATGACAACCCGCAGTATTTGCCCGCGGTTAATGGGGATACGAACTTCTTCACCCTCGGCTTCCGCGTGAAATCAACCCCTGGTGCTTTTGCGCCGCAGCCTCCGGCGCCGGCGCCCGACGACAAGGCCGTCGCCGATGGCAAATCCGGGCCAGTGCCGCTTCCACCGAAGAAGCCGGTGGGGTTCGATTACGATGCAGAGGGTGCCTTCCAGACGGGCAAGGTTCGCGGGCTGGATCTGACGGCGTTCGCGGTGCATGGCGGCATAGGGTACACATTCGATGTGCCGTGGCGGCCGCGACTGGGCGTTGCCTATAACTACGCGTCCGGCGATTCGGATCCTGCCGACAACAAGATCGAGACATTCCAGAACCTCTTTCCGACGAATCACAAGTTCTACGGCCAGATGGACGTGTTCGCCTGGCAGAACATGCATGACCTGGAAGTCAGTGTGAAAGCGCAGCCGCTCAAGTCGGTTTCGCTCAAAGCGGAGTTCCATGCGTTCTGGCTCGCGAGCAATGAAGACGTGTGGTATCGCGCCAACGGGACGACGGCGGTGCGTCCGCTAAACGGGCTGGCTCGGAACGCCAATACCTATGCGGGCTCGGAGGTTGACTTCATGGCGCGATGGAACGTTACGAAGAACGTGGCGCTCGAAGCAGGCTACAGCCACTTCTTCGTTGGCAGCTATCTGAAGGATACAGGCGCCCACGACGATGCCGATTTCGGCTACGTTCAGGCGACGATCTCCTTCTAGCGTTTTCTTGGTCCCGGACTGAGTCGGTGCCTTTCCCCAGGCACCGGCTCTTTCCGTGGGACCATGTTTGATCGGGAAAACAAAAGAATGGGTCAAAGCGGTGTCCATTCCCAAGCGTTGGTGTAGCCAGTTTGGGTAGGGAGGCCGCTTTCTGCTTTGTTTGGGATGGCTATCCGGCTCCATGCGACGGCCTGGCTTCAGGCGGATTTTTTGGAAAGCCACGTAAAATGCTCTACTTCAGGTGAATCCGTTGATATCGATGTTTCCATTCAATCCCTCCCGGATGTTCACGGCCTCCCTCCCAGCCAACCCAATCGCGCGCAGGAGCATCTTCGCGGCTTACCCCTATCCACCATGAGCAAACGATTTCACCTACCCCAAAAGGGCGGAGGACTACTGGCGGCGGCAGCCCTGCTGGCCGGCAGCCTCGCGTCTTCTTTCGCCGGAGCGGAAATCAAATCCACCGTCGACAAGACCATCGTCGAGCAAGCGCCCGAGAAGAACCCGCTGAGCTTCTTCGACGGAAAAGTCGTCTTCGATCTCCAGGAACGTCTCCGCTGGGAAAACCGGAGCAATAACTTTGACTTCAACAGCGGCGTCCGGGCGATCACCGATGGCAATTGGTTTGAGCAGCGCTTCCGGATCGGCGTGGTGATCAAGCCAGTCGAGTGGTTGAAGATCTATGCCCAGGGTCAGGACGTGCGGGAGATCAACAGTCGGCGGCCACTCAACCCCGGTGCGTCGGGAGCGGAAGGCGACGATGCGTTCGATCTGCGCCAGGCGTATATCGAGATTAGCAACTACGAGAAATGCCCATGGGGCATCAAGGTCGGCCGCCAGGAATTGTCCTACGGTGACGAACGTCTCATCGGTGTTTCGGACTGGACGAACTACGCGCGGACGTTTGACGCCGCCAAGGTCATCTACAAGGGGCACGGCTTTTCCCTCGAAGCCTTTTCGGCCACCCCGGCGATCATCACGCGCAGCAAATACGACCAGTCCGATCTGTTCAACGGCAACGAGACGAATCGCGACCTGGTCCTCAGCGGCGCTTACCTCTCCCTCGATTCGCTGCCCTTTGGAACGTGGGATTTCTATTCGTTCGTGCTCGACCAGGCCAATGGCAACGTGGGCTACGCCCAAGGCACACTCGCCACGGCGCTGCCGAAAGGCTCACTCCTCGAACGCAGCGATTTCGTGACGCTCGGCACCCTCATCAAAGGGGATCCGAAAAAGCTGCATGGCTGGGAGTATTCCGGTGAGTTCGCCTGGCAGGTGGGCAAGGTGCGGGATCTCAACCTGAACGCTTTCGCCGTCAATGCGGGCGTCGGTTACAACTTCCTCGACGTGGCCTGGAAGCCGCGCATTTTCGTGGAATACAACTATGCCTCGGGCGACGACAATCTGGCCAGCGGAGACATCGGAACTTTCCAAAATCTCTTCCCGACGAACCACAAGTTTTACGGGATCATGGACCTGTTCTCGTGGCAGAGCATGCAGGACACCCACGTGAGCTTCAGCGTGAAGCCCACGAAATCGCTCACCGCGCAGGTCGACTACTACGCCCACTGGTTGGCCAACAATAACGATGCCTGGTATCGCTCCAATGGACTCGGTACGGTCCGTCCGTTGAACGCGGCCGCGCAGGACGCCGGGAACTACCAGGGATCGGAGGTCGATGTCATCCTCACCTGGAACGTGAAGAAGTATCTCCAAATTCAAGGCGGCTATGCCCACTTCTTCGCGGGGAACTATTTGCAGGACACCGGCGCGCACGATGACGCGGACTTCGGTTACGTGCAGGCGATGTTCAAATTCTAAGCACAGTCCGCTTCACTCCCCGAGCCGCCGTTCCGGTTTTTCTACCGGAGCGGCGGTTCTTTTTGTGCAATCCGCATCGCCAGCTTGCGCAAAAGACGCCACGGTCGAACTGTCTTGGGAGTGTCGCCCGGGGTTGTTTTCAGATGGGAAAACAGGGAAGGAAGATTTCGGCGGCCCACTTGGGGAGCGGTGGCGGCGCTGTAAAGCCCCTGAAATGAGAGGCATCGCCCAGTTATGAATGGTATTCATGATGCTGATGAAGACTATGAACTGTATTTCGCAAGCTCGGCGACGTAACTGGCACGCCCAGAGCTAAAGGCTCGGGCGTCTGGCGCACCGGCCAGACTGTTCAATTCCAACCAACTGCCCAATTTGAAATTCTCCGATCTCAAAAGCTCCGGCCACTGGCCCACCTTGCTCACTGCGTTTCTCTACTTCGATTTCAGTTTCATGGTCTGGACCGTGCTCGGTCCGCTCGGCGCGCAGATCGGCGAGGCGCTGCATCTTTTACCCGAGCAAAAGGGCTTCATGGTCGCGGTGCCGATCCTTTCGGGCGCGGTCCTGCGGATCGTGCTCGGTCTGCTGGTCGATCGCATCGGCGCCAAGAATACCGGGATCATTGCGCAACTCATCGTCATCGCCGGCCTGGCGTGCGCCTATATCGTCGGATTGCCCAGCTATCAGGCTGCACTCCTCATGGGCATCGTCCTGGGCTTTGGTGGGGCGAGCTTCGCGGTGGCATTGCCGCAAGCGGGCCGTTGGTACCCGCCGAATATGCAGGGTGTCGTCATGGGGCTCGCGGGCGCCGGGAATGTCGGCGTGGTGCTCGACAGCTTGTTCGCACCGCGGCTCGCCGCCGCCTACGGCTGGAAGAGTGTCTTTGGCCTGGCGATCATCCCAGCGGTGCTCGTGCTCGTGATCTACGTGGCATTTTCGCGCGAAGCTCAGGTGGAGGTGAAAAAGAAGCGCCTCGCGGATTACTTCAATCTGCTCAAGGACAAGGACGCCCATTGGTTCTGCTTTTATTACACGGTTAGCTTCGGCGGGTTCGTGGGCCTGGCGAGCAGCTATGTGCTCTATTTTAAGGGCGAGTACGGCCTTACGCCCGTGCAGGCCGGGGATTTCGCCGCGCTGTGCACCTTTGTCGGCGCAGTGCTTCGGCCCGTGGGCGGAGCGATGGCGGATCGCATCGGCGGCATCCGTTCGCTGTACACGTTCTACGCGGTGGCCGGGCTGGCGGTGGTCGCCAGCCCGCTGGTCCACAATCTCAACTACAACGTGCTGACCTTCCTCATCGCCTCCGGCGCGCTGGGCATGGCGAACGGCGCCGTCTTTCAATTGCTGCCGCAGCGCTTCGGCAAGGACATCGGTGTCATGACCGGCCTCGTGGGGGCGGGCGGTGGCGTGGGTGGCTTCTATCTCGCGAGTTCGCTGGGCATGGCCAAGGGCTACACCGGCTCCTATGCCCCGGGCTTCTTCGTTTTTGCCGCGCTCTGCCTCCTGGCGATCTGCGGACTGGGCCTCGTGAAAACCCGCTGGCGCACCACGTGGGGCGCCGCGGCCAATGCGCGTATCTGAATGAAGGTGAGCCTGACCAGCTACGGCCTCCCGCGCGATGGCAAGGAAACGGAAGATGCTTTTGCCGTGAAAGCCTGGGACGAGACGGTGATCGCCGTCCTCGCCGATGGCACTGGCGCGGCGCGGCGCGGCCGCGAAGCCTCCCTGCGCATTGTCGAATCGCTGGTCAACAACTATGCGGCGCGCCCGGAATCGTGGAGCCCGCAAAAAGCGCTGAGCGAATTTACGCGTCTCATCAACCGCACGTTGCACCACGAATCGTTGCTGCATCACGATGGACCGGAAATGGTCTCCACGCTCTCGGTGGCGGTGATCGAAGGCAACCGGCTCTTCGGCCTGAATGTCGGCGACTCGCGGGTCTATCTCTCGCGAGGCGGCCGGCTGGCGCAGCTCTCGGAAGATCACGTGGACGCGGAGATGAAACACGTCCTGCGGCGCGCCATCGGCCTCGCTCCGGAAGTCGAGCCATACTGTTTCGAGCGCGAGCTCTCCGACGGCGACGTCGCCTTCCTCTGCTCCGACGGGGTCTCCAACGTGCTCGACGACGCAGATCTCGGCCATCGTCTCGCCCAGCACTCCGCGGCCCGCGCCATTGTGCAGCATGCGCGGTCAGTCGCGACGTCCGAGCAACTCGATGACATGAGTGCGATCGTGATTGATATCGCCGAGACTGGTAAGCTGCGCGCCGTGAGTCAGCTCCCGCTCCCTATTCCTGAAGGATTGCAGAAGGGTGATGTCGTGGACGGCTACGAACTCGTCCGCCCTTTTCAGCACAGCGACCGTGTGTGGCTCGCGACGAAGGACGGCCAGCGCTGGACGCTGAAGTTCGCCCCCCTGGAAGCCCGCGACAGCGAGGTGGTGCTGCAGCAGTTCATCAAGGAAACGTGGAACGCCACCCGGTTGCGCGCGGAGTTCTTCGTGGAGGCCTTGGTGCCGGAGAAGCGGACCGCCCATTACTACGTGATGGAATTCGTCGAGGCCCCGAGCCTGCGCAGCCTCCTGAAAGCACGCCCGCTGGCCGTGGATGAAGCGGTGGCGCTCGGTAAATTCCTGGTCGAAGCCTCGCAGCATCTCCTGCGGTTCGATCTCGTGCACGGCGATGTCAAACCGGAGAACATCCTCGTCGTCACCGGTTACGATCGGCTGAGTTTCAAGCTCGTGGACCTGGGGAGCGCCACGGAGATTTTCTCGATCACCTCGCGCGCCGGCACCGCGAGCTATCTCGCCCCGGAGCGGTTTCACAACGCCCCGATTTCCGAGCGGACGGAAGTTTTCGCCATCGGGGTCACGCTCTACGAAGCGCTGACGCGCGCGTTTCCCTACGGAGAGATTGAGCGTTTCCAGACCCCGGTCTTCCACCAGGCGAAGGCGCCCACGCGGTTAAATCCGAATTTGCCGCCTTGGCTGGAATCCTTGATTCTGCGGGCGCTGGCGGTCGATCCGGAACGACGCTACCAGCACTATTCCGAAGTCGCCTTTGACCTCGCCCACCCGGCGAAGGTCGAGCCGTTCTACCAGCAGTCGGCGGGTGCGCAATTCAACGCCCTGCGCTTTTACCAGGCCGGCTTCTTCCTCCTGCTCGCGGTCACTCTCTATCTCCTCGCGAAACTGTGGCACCACTGACATGAACAAGATCCCGTTTATTCCGGAAAACGCTCCGTTCTCCCCGGAACAGCGCCTCTGGCTCAACGGCTATCTCGCCGGATTATTTTCCGACGCCAGCGCCGCGGAGCGCGCCATGGCGGGTCTCAACGCCGCGCCGGCGATGCCCCCGAAACCCTTGGTTGTCTTTTTCGGCAGCCAGACGGGGACTGCGGAAGTGCTCGCGAAGAAAACCTCGAAGGAAGCCGAGAAGCGCGGCTTCGCACCCAAGGTGGTCGACATGGCGAAGTATGAAACGGTCGACCTCGCCAGCGAGCAGAACGTGCTCGTGATCACGAGCACCTACGGGGACGGCGATCCGCCGGACAATGCGCAGGCTTTCTGGAATTACCTCCAGGGTGAGACGGCGCCCCGGCTGGCGCATCTCAACTACTCCGTGCTCGCGCTGGGCGATACGAATTACTCCGCCTTCTGCCAGTTTGGAAAAAATTGTGACGAACGTCTCGGGAAGCTCGGCGCAAAGCGGGTGCATCCGCGGGTCGATTGCGATGTCGACTATGAAACGCCGGCGAAAGCGTGGACGGATGGAGTCTTCGCGGCGCTCTCATCTTCCCCGGAGGCCGCACTGCCTGGTGTGGCTCTCATCCCCAGCGAAGCCTCCGTCGCCGCCCCGGCCACGGAGGTTCCGCAAGGGTGGTCGAAGAAGAATCCATTTCCGGCGCGGCTGCTCGCCAACCGTCTGCTCAACGCCGCCGGTTCGGGGAAGGAAGTGCGACACTACGAGATTTCGCTCGCCGGTTCGGGCTTGAGCTATGAGGCCGGTGATGCGCTCGGCGTGCTGCCGGCGAATTGCGGTGGACTCGTTAGTGAATTGCTCTCGATCCTCGATTGCGATGGCGAGGAAGCAGTGAAGACGCCGGATGGCACCGAGACCTCGCTGCGTCTCGCGTTGACGCAACATCACGACATCACCCGCCCCGCCAGCGATCTGCTCAAGGTGGCTGCGGAGCGCGGTGCTGCGGGCGGCGAACTCGCCGCACTGCTGGATCCCTCGCGCAAGGAGGACTTGAAGAAATGGCTGTGGGGCCGGGAACTCATCGACGTGGTCAGTGGCCTCGCGCAGCCGTTCACAGCGGCGGAATTGATGCCTCTCCTCAAAAAGCTGCAGCCGCGCCTGTATTCCATTTCTTCCAGTCCCAAGGCGCACCCCGACGAAGTGCACCTGACCGTGGCCGCGGTTCGCTACGATGCCTACGGCCGCGGTCGCAAGGGTGTGTGCTCGACCTTTCTGGCCGACCGTTGCGCGGACAACACACCCGTGCCGGTGTTCGTCCAGACTTCGCACGGCTTCCGCCTGCCGGCGAACGGCGATGTACCCGTCATCATGTGCGGCCCGGGGACGGGCATTGCGCCCTTCCGGGCTTTCCTCGAAGAGCGCCGGGCGACCGGAGCGCAGGGGCGCAACTGGCTCTTCTTTGGCGATCAAAAGCGGTCGACGGATTATCTCTATCAAGAGCAACTCGAAGCGTGGGCGGCCGATGGCCATCTCGCGCGGCTCGACCTCGCCTTCTCGCGCGATCAGGCAGAGAAAATCTATGTGCAAAACCGCATGCTCGAGAGTGCGGCGGAACTTTGGTCTTGGTTGGACAGCGGCGCCCACTTCTACGTCTGCGGCGATGCGAGCCGCATGGCGAAGGACGTGGACGCCGCGCTCCACCAGGTCGCGGAAAGCGCCGGCGGGCTGAGCAAGGAAGCCGCGGCGGAATACATTCAAAAGTTGAAATCCGAAAAGCGCTACCAGCGCGACGTCTATTGATTCCATGAGCACTGCCAGCCTGCCTCTCAGCACCATCAACGGTCTCCCTCTCAGCGATGAGCAGGCGAATTATCTCACCGGCTTTTTCGCCGGGGTCTCCGCGCGCGGCCAGCGGTTTGGCGATGTCGAAGCCGCTCCCTTGGTGGAAAAGACCGTCTCGCATGAAGACCTGATTCAAATCGTTATCGATTGCCGATGTCTGCTGCGTCCACGTTGCGCCGCCGTTCGTGGTGTGGAGGATCAGCGCATTGTCGCCAACGGCCCAACCGTTGTTAGAGTCAATAAACTGAACGCTTCGTAGG